>JBAXON010000175.1:0-7015 GCA_037133255.1 Deltaproteobacteria bacterium | reverse complement strand
GGGCAATCAGGATATCTTTTTAGCAACTCGATTGGGCATGGCCATTCGCTTTAAAGAAGATGTTGTACGCGATATGGGCAGGACTGCTCGCGGTGTGCGAGGCATCAGTCTGGACAAGGATGATGATGTGATCGGTGTGGAAATCCCGGCTCAGGGTACCTTTTTGATGACAGTTTCTGAAAATGGTTTTGGTAAATGCACGCCTATTGAAGAGTATCGTGTGCAGTCGCGTGGCGGCAAAGGAACAATAAATTTAAAGACTGTGGCCAAGGTAGGCGATGTTTCCGGTGTCTTGCAAGTTCAGGGTGAAGAAAATATCATGCTTATCAGCAACGCGGGTAAAGTAATCAGGCTGAAGGTTCAAGAAGTTCCTGTCAATCACCGCGTCACCCAGGGCGTAAAGTTAATTGAGCTTGATCCGGAAGAAAAACTGGTTGGCGTCGCCCGGACGACATCGGAGATTGAAGGAAAAGATGATGATTCAAACGGTTCCGGTGAAGATGAAACGGATTTGTTGCCGGATGAAACACCAGAAGAAAAATAAAACGAGCGGCACTTAGTCTTCACGTCTGGAACCTCATCCAGACGTTTTTTAGGATGTCTTTATGTTGCGTCACAAATCCTGTTGGCTGCCTGTGGCGGCGTTATTGTGCCTGCTGGCAACTATTCCAGCCCAAGGGGCGGATGGCGAAAAGACACGGGTCGTTTCCATTCCGGGAACGGGTCTGGTCCTTCGCGTGCCCCTGCGCGTCGCTGTCTTTCCGGAAAAACCTGCCCATCCAGACGACGCGACTCTTTATGTTGCAGTGGAAACCATCCAGTCCTTCCCCCGGAACGGCGTTGTCGTCAGGGCTGACGTCATAGCCCAGCGCGCCGCCCTAGCCAGGGGCCAAGCCGAGGTGGCCGAAGGATGGGAAGAGGACGGGCTGTCCGAGGTCGTGTCCCTGCCAACCGGGGGCTACGCCGTCATTTATCCCTGGTACAGCCAGTTTGAGATCTGCGCGCTGGAATTCACCATGAATGCCGCGTTTTTTGTGGGCAACAGGCGAGTCACCATACGCTATAGCGCCTCCCCCGCTGTCATCACCAGTGAAAACCCCACCTATTTCAGTCACGAGGTGGCCGAGTTCGATTGTGACACAGACACTATCTGGAAGCATCCCGAGGAGGACGACCTGTTTCTTCAGCATTTTCACGGGGCGGTCAAGGCCGGTCGCCTGGGTCCGGTCGCCAACGCGTGGTATGCCGATTTTACGGCCATCCTGGCCTCCCTGCGAAAAAATTCCGCGAACTGAAGAGGGTCGTCTCAAGCATAAATTGTGTAATGGGGCAGCAAGTGATCGAGAAAAAGCAATTTAATCAAAAGCTGGATAAATTTGTGACTCTGGGCAAACAGATTAAGTTGGTTGAAAAGAAAAATCATCATCGAAGAAATAGATTACGAAAGATAGCAAGATATTATGAGGGGGGGAGGAAGCGACTTGATCTTGTCTGCTATCCCCAAAGCTTAACTCTTAATTAAAAGACAGCACTTCAATCCGTAACAAACATAATCCGTCATCGATGCAAATATCGGCAGCATTTTTCGCTTTATATTCCCTTGACATACAAGCGTGGCTTACCTATACTCAATTCCTGTGAAAGCAAGTTCTTTACAAAAAAGGAATGTCGCATGTTTGAGCTAGATGCATTAACGCTAATTGTCAGTTTCGTTATTACGTGGTCGATTGGGCTATCACCGCCTTTATTGATTCGCTACATAATTCTAAGGCGTCCAATTGAAAAGTGGCCTGCTATCGGAATATGCGCTCTATTTTGGGTGATCAACATTGTTATTTTTATTGCTATGGGAAGCAAAAGCAAGACGCATGGTGCCGCTCTATTAATTGCGTTCATGTCCTACTGGTTATTGAGGCAAGGCACTAGCAAAACACAAGAACAAGAACAGAAAATCGAAAGTAAGGAAACGGAAAAGCCTAAACCCTTTGCCGGTTTTCAAGATATTCCAAAACAATCATCACAAGGATCTGCAGATAAAAAACTGATATCCGATGGAAAGGGTTGATCTATGTATAAAACATTGTATGATTTTCTAGAAGTTTCACACAAGGCGTCACCGGAAATTATCAAAAATGCATACCGTGTTCTGGCTTTAAAATACCATCCCGATAATCTAGATACCGGCAATGAAGAAATGTTCAAGAAGATAGCAAAGGCATACGAAATTCTTTCTGATAACAAGAGTAGGCAAGATTATGATACTCGTCTGCTTCATAATAAAGAAGATCTCTTTGTAAATCTAAGTGATGACACTTCAACAAGTGAAGCTCCCCAAACAGTCAAACGACTGGATGGTTCTGATACTTGGTGCACAATCGATGAACACATAAAAAGAAAAGGGGCGGAATTGTCAGATACAAACCTCAAAGGCTTACTGCTTCGTCATCTTTCCTTAGCAGGAGGAAACCTCAATGGTGCCGATTTAAGTAATGCCTTTATAGAGAATTTAGATTTTACTGGCACTGATTTTACAAGCGTAGTCTGCGAAAATGCGACGTTTAGCAACACTACCCTATCTGAAGCAAAACTCGACAAAGCAAGATTTAAGAATTGCGTTTTTAAAGACTGCAAGTTCATAAAATGTGCAATTAAAAACGTCGATTTCCTTTCATGTGATTTCAGAGGCTCAATTTTTACCAACGCGAATTTAAATCAGGTGAATTTCTCGAACAGCATTCTTGAAGGAGTTGCCTTTTCGGGGAGGGGATGGCATTCATATACGATTGAAGAAATCAAGAGCATTAAGTTTAATGGATGCAATCTTCGTGGATTAAACAGAGTAGACGGTAATGGGCAGAACGAGACGAAAGGACAAGATGAATATGGATTTGCTAAGAGAAAATATACAAATGTTGATTTTTCAGAGGCTAACATGGAAGGGGCAAACTTCAGTGGAAGTATTTTTGATAAGTGTAACTTTTTGAAGGCATCATTGGTCTCTGCAAACTTTTCAGGATCGGAAATAATTGCGCCTGAATCATTTGAAGATGCTAGTCTATTTGGTGTTGATTTCTCGGATACGATAATAAAAAATGCAGATTTTGCAACATGTAATATTGTGAATGCGCGTTTTCATGGATCATACAGAGAAGGCGTTTTATTTCCGAAAGGATTTGTTGCACCCTCTAACAACTCAGAGAAGAAAATAAATGAATCTGATAACGTTGAATGGCTAATTTTCGGGACCGTAATATTTATTCTTGCAACAATTATTATTCTCTCTGTTGCATTTAATCAACCTTAGCCAGCTATAGCTTTCATTTGAGTAAAAAATTGGGAATTACCCTGATTCCATAAAAGGTGTACAAGGTCGAAAGGTCGAAATTATAAAAAGAACCTTGATATTTGGAACAGATATCATTGAATGTGCCATATAAGGAAAGATAGAAAAACATGAAAATATTAATGCACATATTACTTGTTTTTCTAATCACCATGCTCTCAGCAGTGGCGGAAGCTGCCACAGTTAATTTATTGGGTCGCACCATTGAGATCGTAATACCCGCAGGCCACTGTGAGGTTGGTGGGCATCCAGCAGAAGCTGAATTGGTAAGGCGCACAAAAGAAGGTATCGGCAACTCTAATCAAATACTGGTTTTATTCGCTGAGTGTAAGGAGTTGGAAGATTTCCGCAGGGGTAGAAGAACAATGATGGACAACTACGGACAGATATTGGTGCAGACACCCAAAGGACAACTTCGTGCTATAAAAGGTGTGTCGAGAGCAAAATATATTCAGGAAATCAGCGCAAAGTCTAACTGGGCGGATGCCTTCAAGAAGGCAGAGGCGAGAGTCAAGCAACATTCTCCTGGTTACCAATCACAAGAGAACCTCGGATTAATCAGCACCGACGCCAATGGGCTATATATGGGCATGTTAGGGACTTTGACAGACGATAAAGGACGCCCTAGGCAAATCATTGGTGTGGTAGGTATGACGCTTGTCAAAGAACTTTCCATTAGCATTAATCTTTATCAGGGTTACAGAAAAGTACCGGATTTGCGCGGAATTCTTGCACGCCAGCAATCAGCGATGGCAAACTTTGTTCGTGCAAATAATTAATACAGAAGCATCTTACGGGGGGTATTTAATATGGTTATGAAACGCTGTGATCAAGGACATGACTATGATGCGGGCATACACACGATGTTCCCAGTCTGCGGTAGCGGGGTGCCCTATAATAATGTTGCTAATATAGAGAGCAATGAGGATATTTTTACATGGAATTAGAAAGAGATACTTCGAAATCACTCATTAATTACTTGTTGGAACACGGTTATCCACAAAATAGTATTGCTGTCGAATATCAAATTGGCGAAAGTTACAGGGTAGACATTGCAGTAATTGATCCCACAACCAATGTTCCTATTCAATTATTTGAAA
The DNA here is from genome assembly GCA_037133255.1 of Deltaproteobacteria bacterium. GTDB lineage: Bacteria > Desulfobacterota > Syntrophia > Syntrophales > Smithellaceae > FEN-1160. The sequence goes on along the minus strand of JBAXON010000175.1, from coordinate 2,572 downwards.
TTAAATCACGTAAAAATTATGATAATATAGAATTTGGCAAAGAACAATTAAAAAAATTTTTAAGCCAACTTAAAAATAAATATATACCGATATATTTGGTTTTCCCAAAATCTGCTGAGCCATTTTTTGAGGTTGAAAGAGTGGATGTTACTACACAAGATAAAACTTCAGAACAAGAAAAAAAGGCAGCTTTTATTGTCGACTATAAATCACAAAGAAATGCACGGATTGCTGAAGAAGTCGTAATAGTAAATAAGGATAAAAATACAACGGTTGATGCCCTTAAAATAACATGTTGGATAAGTGCTGCTATTATATTTTTGACCGAGATATTGGCAAAAATAAAAATTATAACATTAGATGGAAATGACATGGTAGCTTTTGGTGCAATTGTTATTCTAATTTTAATTCCATTTGCAAGTAAACTGAAAATACTAGGCTTGGAGTTCGAAAGATTGACTGATAAAGAAAATAAAAAAAATGAAGCCTAACAACAAGTTTAAGACGGACAAATGGGACAAGCCCTTTTGTCGCTTAACTTTATATTGACTAATTATTTCAATATACCAGGTAAGCTTTTTAAAATTCATACTTTATTTAGTGAGACCCCAGTTTCAGATTCTGAAACTGGTTGGCCGAACTATCCCGCAAAGCACCCTGAATAACCTAAAGGTCACCATGGGGGTATCTGTGACGTGGTTTTGAAAGCAACTTGGTATTACAAAGCACCTTATGAAAAAATATAAACTCCTGGACCATACTGCCGACATCCGCGTTGAGGTTTGGGGCAAGACTCGAAAAGAACTTTTTGCCAATGCCGTGGCAGCGATGTTTGATCTAATGGTTGATTGGTCTGATGATGAAAAAAATTTATCGGAAATAAAAACAGTAAAAATAACCGGCAATGATTTGGAAGACACGCTGATCAATTTTCTTCGGGAGGCGCTGTACCTTTTTAATGGTCAGGGTTGGCAGGTGAGAGGTTGCGATCCTTTGGAATTAACAGGTAAAAGTATAATCGCGCGATTGCACGGTGAACCTTATTCCCGGCAGAAAAACCCGCTAAAGACGGAAATCAAGGCGGTGACTTATCACGGTCTGATTGTTAATAAATTAGGCAAAACCTGGCAGGCAAAGGTGGTATTTGATGTCTGAAATTAATACTAAGTTGTTTTCCAACATTAAAATACTAATTGGTGAAAGCTTACTTGGTATTATGCCAAGTCAAGGAGCTTCCTAATATATGATAACTAATTGGTGCAAACTGGAACGCATAGATGAAAACCGCTTACTGCTCCCTCAAACAGGCGGCATGAGGGTACCCGGGATAATCTATGCCAATGAAAAAATACATCAACTTTTGCAAGGTGATGAAAGTACGCGACAGGTAGCGAACGTCGCGCACTTGCCCGGCATTGTCAATTATTCGCTGGCCATGCCTGATGTTCACTGGGGTTACGGGTTTCCGATCGGTGGTGTGGCGGCCTTTGACCTGGAAGATGGCATAGTTTCTCCGGGTGGCGTCGGCTATGATATAAATTGCGGCTGCCGCCTTCTGGCCACAAATCTGACTTTGGCAGATATCGGAGACAGGCTTGGCAATTTAACTACCGCTTTGTATCAGCAAATACCGTCCGGGGTTGGTTCCACAGGCGCAGTGAAGCTATCGGGCAAAGACCAAAAGAAAGTCTTGGAAGATGGGGCACGTTGGGCGATTAAAGCCGGATTTGGCACGATGGCAGACCTGGAAACAACCGAGGACGGCGGCGCAATGGAAGGAGCCGATCCGGAGCAAGTCTCCGCCAGAGCATTGGAGCGGGGAAAGCAGCAGCTAGGTACTTTAGGTTCGGGCAATCATTTTTTAGAGATTGAAGTTGTCGAAGAAATATTTGATGAAACTGCAGCGAGGGTATTCGGGCTCACGAAAGGCCAGATAAACATAATGATTCACAGTGGCTCCCGTGGTTTGGGGTATCAGATATGTGATGATTATCTGGCGCTGATGGTCAAGCACTCGCAGAAAACGGGAATTGATCTCCCGGACAGGCAGTTGGCTTGTTCATATATTGATTCGCCGCGAGGCCGCAACTACCTGGCGGCAATGGCCTGTGGCGCAAACTATGCGTGGGCTAACCGGCAGGTGCTGATGCATCAAACGCAACAAGTCTTTGAAAAATCATTGCACCTGTCACCAAGAGAGTTGGGTATGCGCCTGGTATATGACGTCTGCCATAACATCGCTAAAATAGAAACGTTCAATATTCAGGGAAAAATGAAAAAACTCTGTGTTCACCGTAAAGGGGCAACGCGGGCGTTTCCGGCAGGCCATGATGACATCCCCGTTCAATATAAAAGCGTCGGCCAGCCGGTGCTGATACCCGGTGATATGGGTAGCGGTTCTTATGTTTTAGTGGGTCAGGAAAAAGCGATGCAGGAGACTTTCGGCTCGGCATGTCATGGCGCAGGTAGGGTGATGAGCCGGACACAGGCAACAAAAGTAAGCCAGGGACGATCAATTGCCCGGGAACTGGCTGATCAGGGAGTTTTGGTAATGGCTGCAAGCAAGGGAACT
>JBAXON010000174.1:0-7081 GCA_037133255.1 Deltaproteobacteria bacterium | reverse complement strand
TCCATCACCCTGGGCTGAGAGAAGCCCTCTGCCGGTGAGTGTGCCGCTGATTTGGCCATCTTCAGCCGTCATGGCGATAATCTTACCGCCCTTTGTGCCATCGGCGCTGATGACGCTGGTATCCGCAAGTTCAATTGACTTCGTGGCTTTCAGGTAAATCCGGCCGCCTTCTGACACGGCGCTGTTTGCATTGATAATGCCCTTCTGTGATATCAGGCCGCCGTAAATCCCCACTTTGCCGCTCTCGGCGACTATCTGGCCCAAGTTCACCGCCTTGTTCGCAGGAGCGCTGACGACGACGGAGATGTCGGGATCGAGGGAATCGACAAGATACACGCTATGGCCTGCCGCCAGGGTTACATCGCCCTGAGGAGAGCTGATAATCCCGCTGTTTTCGATATCCGGCGCGATCAGGAAAACCTTCCCGCCTGTGGGTGTGGTAATTGTTCCCTGATTTTCAATAGCACCGGCCACGGTACCGGCGGTGAAGTTGTATTTTCCCGCCAGAAAATCCTGATTGCTGAGGTTCAGAGTGGAGGCAACAAGCCCGTTCACATCGATTCTTGCGCCCTGGCCGAAGAGTATGCCGTTGGGGTTAATAAGGAAAACCTTGCCATTGGATTGCAACAGGCCGAGAATCCGGGAGGGGTCCTGGCCGATGACCCGGTTGAGGACGGCGCTGGAACCATGTTGTTGGATAAAGCGGACGGCCTCATTATTGTTGATTGAAAAGCCCTGCCAGTTGATGATCGCGTTGGGGCTGTTGGTGATGGTGAGGTTGTTGCCCTGGGTATTAAAGCTTGCCTGTCCGTTTGCAACCTGCTGTCCGTTCGGAAGGGCAAAGACATTGCCCGCGCTGAATAAAATTAATGTGACTACATAAACAATCTTACAGGCAATCAGGAAAAGCCTCTTTTTTCTGCACGGATTTGCTTTCATATCAAGCTCCTTTACGATTTTTTAAAACATAAAACTTGCCGACAAATGCCAGGCACTGCTCCATCTTGCTGTGTCTTCATCAGGGGGATCAACCACAAAGCCGCAATCAACCGAAATGGAGAATCTTTTGCCGTCAGTTATGCGCAAGCCGGTACCAATGCTGGCAATTTGTGTGCTGACTGTTTCTCCCGGCAAAGAATTATTCCGGGAAACATACCCTCTGTCATAAAACACCAGCAGGCGAGACTGAAAAGCACTGAAATTAAGCAACTTGCAAATATCCGGAGAGTATGTCTCAAAACTCCCTGAATATCCCTGATCGTTGGAAAATGCCCGCTCTGAAAATCCACGGACGGAGGTCGCTCCGCCAATCCCATACTGCTCGCCCGGCACAAGCCGATCACTGGTATATTGCCCGTTAATCAGCATACGCGCCTGCCAGTCAGCGCCAGGGGCGTAAGACAGGTTTGCCCCGTAACGAAGAATATTATAACTCCGTGGTGCGCCTGCACGGGCCTCTTCAAAATCGATAGCGTTGTCCCGACCATCCCAACTGCCCGCGAGATTCTGTATGTCCATCAGATAGAAGCCGGTATTGATTTGATCAAAATTCAATATACCGGAGTACGTCAGGCTGACCGGATGAACCGTTACATTTTTGCCCAGTTGAGTCCCCAGAAAATCAACGTTGTTTTCATAAGCCCGGTAATCCAGGCCGAGTGTCACTTTATGCTCGTAGATGCCGAATCTTGTGAGGTTCTGATTATAATGTATCCCTAAAATTGAACCCTTGCCGCTTACGTTCATATTATACGCGGCGGCGCTTATCGTGCCGGAATCCACATTCGAATATGCGCCGATCAGGTCTAAGGATGACCCTAGTGAATAAAACGGCACCCGGTAACCGAGGCTGTAAATACTGACACGATCAATTTTTTCCGGTGCGGTAATATACTGCAACGTCAGGAGATGATCCCGGTTGAAGACATTGGCATGCTGCAGAAGGAAGCCCATGCGAGTATGACCGGTTTCCCTAGTACCCGTGTTATCTGCCGTTATGCCTAACTTCCATGGTTTTTCATCCTTCACCGTCAATATCGCGTCAGTTTCGTTTTCCTTGTCGCTATTTTTTAATTGCAGGTTTGTTTTTTTTGCGGGGTTTTCGTTCGAAAGCTTGAGGCTTCGAGATACGGTATTAATATTAGGAGTCTTTCCCTGACTCAGCCCCGGCAGACTGCGAAGGATATTTTCTTTCTCAAAAAAACTATTCCCTTCTACAGTGATTTGCCCTATGCGAGTCTCCATGACTTTCAGGCTAACAACGCCTCTTTCCAGTTCCTGCTCGGGCAGCGTCACCATGACCATGGAATAGCCCTGATCGTGGTAGGTTTGTTCCAGCGCCTCCAGGGCTTCCTGCACAGTACCAAAATCTTTCGCTTTGCCGGTGAAGGGGGCAAGCAGTTTTTCAATCTCTGCACTATCGAGAAGGGTATTCCCCTCAATCTGGAAGCGACTAATATCAAACCGAATTACTTCATCCGGCTTTTCACCGGCAGCATAAGCCGTTATAGCTATAAAAATGAACAGGACGCATAGCATGAATTGTAATGACCGAATTAGCATAAGATTCTCACTTTACGGTAAATTTAACTACAACTTGCGTTGGTGAAAGTTTTAGCATGTTTTTATTGAAAGTCAACAATAAAAACCAATAAAATCAGCAATAAAATAGAACAAAATTGTTCAACATTTGTGAAGTCGTAAAAAGCCGAAAAGCCGTTATACAGAAGGAGACTGTGTCGCAATTCTTATTTGTCATTGCGAGTTCACGGCAGTGAACGTGGCAATCTAAATATTATCAATAGTTTAGGAGATTGCTTCGCTCATTACATTCGCTCGCAAAGACATTGCGACACATTCTCTTCGCGGGAATGACAAAAAAGGCAAAAGCGACTTTTTACGAGGCCATCAATATTAGCGTTGTTATAAATAATCTGGTTTACTTGTCTATCTAATTGCGGTAATGAATTCCCACTGCCGCAAGCGACGGAAAATTTGCCCCCGGAGAGATTTTAAAGAAGGTTAGCATGAATTTGTCAAAAATCAGCAGAGATACAAAAAGTTGCAAAACAGCCTTGCCGTATTTTTTTAAAGGCGGTTCGATCGCGATTCTTGCTGTTCATGGTTATAATGGATATTCCAGAGATCTTCTTTATGTCGGTGAAATGTTGAACAAACAAGGGTTCACCGTTTCGATACCGCGCCTTCCCGGTCATGGTACAAACGCTGCTGATTTTCATCAAACGAACTTTCAGGACTGGCTCAGGCATATTTCGGACTGCTATTTTAATTTAAAGGCAGAATATGATACCGTATATTTGCTCGGTTTTTCTATGGGTGGATTATTAACATTGCTGCTGGCTTCCCGATTTAACATAGAACGAATGGCGTTGATTTCTCCTGCAATCATCAATTTGCAATGGACAATTAAACTCACGCCTTTTTTGAAATACTTTGTTAAAAAACAGAAACGGGACTGGAAGGATATATCAACTGAGCCGGACAGAATTTATCTGGCACAGGAATATTGGCGTTGGCATTATATCCAAATGGGAGCGGAACTTTTAAAACTACAGAATCTCACCAAAAAGAGGATGCCTTTTGTTTCCTGCGATACGATGATCATTGTTTCTAATAAAGACGAATCAATACCTGTCCGGGTGGCTGATTATATATTCAGTAAAATATCATCGGCAATAAAAAAGACAGTCGTATTAGAGAACAGTCCGCATTGCTCGACGGACGGCCCCGAAAAAGAATTAATAGCCGACTATCTGGCGAAATGGTTTAAAAAAGAGATATGATTACGCTCTGTTAAAATGTCGCTTTTGCCCTTTTTTGTCATTCCCGCGCAGAGACTGCATCACAATCATCCTTTGTCATTGCGAGTTCACGGCAGTGAACGTGGCAATCTCTGTGATCTCGATTAGAAAAGAGATTGCTTCGGTCGTTACTCTCCCTCGCAAAGACATTATGGCGCAGTCTCCAAGTCCGGAATGACAGCAGGGGAACTTTTTACGAGTTCATCATAATTGATTCATTCTTTTTAATATACCGGAAACATCATCGGTAATTATTATGTCCGAAACACCGGCGATCAAATCAAACTGCCTGTCTGTATTGACTGTCCAGAAAGCAATCTTCCTGTTAAACATTTTTAAAATCCACAATATGAAATAAACTATATATTTGTTGGCAAGATCGAAAATATTCACAGGAAGGTTTAAGTATTCAGGCTTAATTCTTATTATACCCTTGATGATGTTGGTAATTCCAATGCCTGCGTGCTTTTCGCCAAGTAACATGCCGATTGTCACCTGGCACTCTTTAAAATATGGAAGCAGGGTATGCTCAAAAGATGAAACAATCAGGTTTTTTCTGTCCAGATACTTAAGCAGCATATCGCATATTACAGGACAGTCAGCAGGAGTAAGTGTTTCCTCTTTTAATTCAATATTGATAAATTTATCTGACGGCAGAAACTTCAGGAATTCTTCAAGCTCAGGGATTCTCTGACCATCCCCGATATTAACCTTTTTTAGATCAGTAAGCGACATCACTGCGACTCTGCCGCTTTGTTTGGAAACGTTGTCGATCTTATCATCATGAATTATAATGTAAGAGCCATCCCCGCACTTCTGCACGTCACATTCTATTCCGTCGGCCCCGGCTTCAAAGGCCTTGCCAAAGGCAAGCAGGGTATTTTCCGGATATTTCGCGCGGTACCCACGATGCCCCAGGACTTTTACTTCACTACTCATGAGCCTCGCCTCGTTTAACAAACATCATTGAAATAAGCGCCAGCAGAAAGAAAAACGCTGAGAAAAACAGGAGTGACACATAGCCCTCAGGCTTTGCACCGCCTGCCGTGAACACATCAATGCCTATACCGGCCAGAGGCGGTGCAACGATGTTCGCGGCCTGCGAGGAAAAATAATAAAGACCCGTATACCCGCCGAGCTTTGCCGGTGTTGACATATCAACCACCATCGGCAGAGAATTAACATTAATGAAAGCCCACGCGCATCCTGCAAGCGAAAACAAAATCGCCAGCGCAAGAAATGCCTTGAAAAAAGTGGCTACGATAAGAATAAACATGAGGAAAAATATGCCGATACGAATAGCTTTATTCCGGCTGAACTTTGTGCCGATGAGCCCCGCGGGTATTGCCGCGATTATGAAAAACAGGGAATAGAACCCGAGAATCATAGCGCCGGTGCTTTCCTTCATGCCCAGATAGAATTTAGCGTAGCTTGTAAAAAAAGTCTCGAGCGCATTAAATCCGACAAACCAGCAGAATATCGCGATCAGAACTGCAAGTAAGCTTTTCTCCCCCTTTACTACATCCTTCAAATTATCCATCAGTTCGGAAAATGTTTTTTTCAAAGAAACAGCTTCGGCCTTGCCGGCTTCATTTGGCGTGTAGGAATCATCTTTGATAAAAATAACAACAAGCATACAGGCGATAAACATGAATATGCCGGCGGCAATAAACGGGTAGGATATATCTTTATCATAGAGTGGTTTTCCTGCAAAATAAACAAGAAGAGCGCCCGCTCCTCCCATGAAGTTAATAATTCCATTAGCGTGACTTCTGTATTTTGAAGGTGTTATGTCCGGCATGAGAGCGATCACCGGCGTTCGATAGAGAGCCATTGCCAGGTTCATGAATATGACCGTAAGCATCATAAGGCCGAGCATTTGAGTTTTATTAGCAAAAGGAATCAAGATGAAGAATATCATGGCCAGGGGGGCTCCCACCAGTATGTATGGCCTTCTTTTGCCGATCTTTGTGTTCGTGCTGTCGCTTAACGCTCCGAGGAAAGGCAGCAGAAGGATGGCAAAAACGTTATCAATGGTCATGATTGCTCCCACAAGCGAAAAAGGAAGCTGGAAAGTCTCTCTGAGAAAGACCGGCAGATAGGCATTATACATTGCCCAGATCATTGATACTCCGAGGAACCCGAACCCGAGAAGAAATGTCTTGCTCTGACTGAACTTAAGCTTTTTATCCATGATTAATCTCCTTTTTTCTGTATTAAAATATACCCACGATTTCAGATATTTTTTATTTGTTGAAAAAGACAATATATTATCAAAATTTAAAAAACCAGCACTATTTGTGACGTGATTTACGACACCTTCACTTCTTCCAGACGAACCAGACCTTCTTTGTTCAGCACTACGCGGATGCGGTCGAAATGGATTATCTTAACTCCCTTCGCGTCGGCGTAAGAATATTTTATAACCATGTTCATGTGGTAAACACGCGAGCAGACGGAAGTACGGATCTGTCCTGTAGCCGGATCTGCAAACGGGTATTCCACGCAGGAATCATCGGCCTGGGTGACGAAATCCTTGATATTGAAGCGCATGATATCTTTAAGATCTTTGCGGCGGTCATGAGACCCGAGTATCTTTTCGGGGTAGAGGGCTATTTCTTTTTTATATTTAAAAACGCGTTCAGGCTTCCCGTCCTCATCAATGGAGGTAATATTGTCTATCTTACGTATGCGCGAGATATCCGGCGGTACAGCGGCAGTCGGAATAAAAGTAAAAGCCTCTTTGAGCAGGCCGATTTTTTTAGAATTGCACGGGTCCATAATCTTTATCTCCCGGTCGGATAACCAGCGCGTCAAATTCCTGGAAAAAAGGAGTTTGAGCCAGTCTTTGATGCGATCCTTAAAAATATAGCTGATGACAATTATCAGCACAAAAGGCACGCTGTTCATGGTGTAGCGGTTTTGGGCGTAAATGGTGGCCAACACCGCAAACAGCATGGCCAGACCTGCAGCAAGCCCGAAGAGCACCTGAGTGAGCGTATGCGATTCCTCCAGCTCCGGCTTGAGGTAAAGTACGCTGGACATGAATTTTTTGAGCACGCCGCGTCTGTAGATGATGACCTCGTTACTCTCGCCCTCCTTGAGGACGGACGGGTAATTCATTGCGGCGCGGTAGCGAGTCTGCGCCACGGCAAGATTGGTCAGTTCCTTTTCCACATTTTCAAAAACTTCCAGAGCGGCCTTATTCCGGCGCAGCACCACAAGCAGGGAGGTAAGGTATTCCTCCATGATCAGGCTCA
>JBAXON010000173.1:0-7116 GCA_037133255.1 Deltaproteobacteria bacterium | reverse complement strand
CTCTCCGCCGCCCACAACAGCTCGCATGGCGAAGAGCTGGGTAAAGTTTTTGGTCAGTGCGCATGCCGCGGTGGCAAAACTCCAGACAACGGCCATGGCTGCGATGGCCTTTTTACGGCTCCACCGGTCAACCAGAAGCGACACTGGAAATACGAATAGTGTCATCATGAGCGTCACGATGGAGGCAAACCAGCCGCAGTCGGTATCCGTGAGGTTCCATTCCACCTTGAGATACGGGAAGAGCGAAGCAATCACCATGCGATCGACATAATTAAAAAGGTAGAGAAGAAAAAGAAGAAGAAATACGTAGTTTGCGTATCCCCTTGAAACCTGAAACTCTTGTGTATCCTGACCGACCTGTTTTTCCTTCATAGAGCATCCTCCATTTTCGGGGTTGATAAGACATTAATTGTTTCTGGTTCAACTATTATAATTTGGATCTTGTATGTTAGGTCACGAGTATAACCCCCGCTTTGAGACTGTGTCGCAATCTTCGTTTGTCATTGCGAGGAGTCCCTCGGACGACGTGGCAATCCCAATACGATCAGCGGTTTATGAGATTGCCACGCCTCCTGAGAGTCGTCTCGCAATGACAATTATGACACAGTTTCTTTCCGCTTCTTTATCGCCAGAGCGGCCATCAATCCTTTCTCGCGGATAACCTTGAAGGCGAGACCCTTATCTGTTTGGTGGTAAAAGCGTTTGGCGTACTTCTTGAGCATCTTTTTGTCTATCTCAAAACCCAGGCCGGGCCGTGTAAATGGCGCAAGCATGGCGTTTTTGTCGGGGATAATTGGCTCGATAATGCCCTCGCGAAACTCCGGCACCCAGGATGGTTCCTCCAATGGGTATTCCAGCGGGTGGGTATTGCCTTTGTCGGCCAGCACCATGTTCCAGTTGATGTAAAAGCCGATGCCGTTGGTCCATGTGTGAGGTGAATACTCGCGGTTGTGCGCGTGGCAGGCATCAATGACCTGTTTGACCTGCGCAATGCCGCCGGCGAAGACAGCATCCGGCTGGTAGACGTGGAAGCAGTCTTTCTCGAGCATGATCTTTATCTCGTCCCAGCCGTGGTTAAGCTCCGCGCCTGTTATCTTGACAGGGGATGCCTTTTTCAGCGCGGCAAGCCCATCGTAATCGTGCCAGTCCAGCGGTTCCTCCAGCCATTCTATCTTGTTGTCGGCGCAGGCTTTGGCGTAATCGGTAGCCCGTTTGAGATCCCAGGCAGGTACGCGATCCACGATGGAGACCAGCCATCCCTGGTTGGCATCGACTCCCAGGATGGGGCTATCGCCCACACCTTTTCGGACTTCCTCGATTAGCCGGACATCGTCCTTGAACTCTTTTGCCTTGGCCCGCAGTTTGAAAGTTTTAAAACCTCGCTCTTTCATGGCCAGAAGTTCTTCCACGCGCTGTGCCGGTTCATGCAATTCACCAAACGAACAATAAGCCTCGATAGGCCTTGCTTCTCCTCCCAGCAACTCATAAACCGGTTTGCCCTTGGCCTTGCCGATGATGTCCCAGCAGGCAGGCTCTATCCAGTAGTTTAACCAACCCAGAATGCCGGCCTGTTTGAGCAGGCTCTGGATGCGGTCGATATCCATGGGGTCGGCGCCGATAATGTAACCGCCTAGGAGTTCGCCTACTCCCTGCCTCTCCTCACCCATAGCAATGCCAGCCGACCAGCCTTCAATGCCGTCGTCTGTGACTAGTTTGATAAGTGTGAAGCGGTTATGTGTCTGCGGGTAGCCGGGAATCCATGTGGGCCAGAAGGTATGTTTAAGGGGGATATGAACGTGGTAAAGCTCTATCTCTTTTATTTTCATAGTGCAGCCTCCTCTGAAATTACTGATAAAATTTTACTGTCTAATAGTATTTTCTATGTAATTATTTGAGTCGAGTTGCTTGTTTCAAATGAACTATAAAGCGGTCGGTCCTGTATGTCAAGGAAATCTTGACCGCTAACCCGCAGCCATCACCTCTCATGATAATTTACAATAAAGCTATTTTTTGGGTATCCAGCCCAGTCCTTTGGCATGCAAGCTCTGGATGTAGAGACGGTCAGATGTTTCCGTCACAGCTGTTGTTTCCGGGTATGCGCCTCTTGGATCCTGCATATCAGCTACAACCTTGCCATCTTCCGTGAAGGCCATCACATGCCCGTAGGCTTTTGGAATCGGCCACATTGAGCGTGGCAGGCGCAGGGTGAGCTTGCGCATAAATGGTTTGGCCGCCAGGTTATCGATTGTGGGGTTACGCGGTTTGGCAAAGCCCAGCCAAATTTTACCGCCTTGTCCACGCATAAGATTATCCGGATAACCGGGCAGGTTGTCAAACAGTACTTTAGCCTTATCGCTTGCAATCGATATGTCCAGATCTTTTGCGGCAACTGATATTTTCCATACTCTGTACTTGCCGGTTTCATTAACAAAAATATTTGTTTCATCACTGCTCAGGGCTACTCCGTTGGCAAAACTAAAGCCTTTGGCGACGATGCGGGTAGTTTTATTTGCCGGGTCATATTCCAGCACGCGGCCTGTTGATGATTGCTCCAAGATATCCAGCACGCTGGCTTCAAACGTCCCACCCCATATTTTGGGCGCAAAGCGCGCGGAGGCGTCACTCAAATACATCTTGCCTGATTTTGCTACCACCACCGCATCGGCATAGAGAATCGGGTCTCCGTTAACTTTATCGGTTAATACTGTGATTATCTTGTCGGGGCTGATTGAAAGCAGGCCTTTATTAGCATCGGCAGCAATCAAATTTCCTGCTTTGTCAAAGTCAAAACCAAGCACACGACCGCCGGTGTTGACAAATACTTCCTGAGCGCTGCCGTCCGGCTTCATGCGCAGGATGTTGCCGCTGGCAACTGTGGTGTAAAGCTTGCCGTCTTTACCGATGACGATGTGTTCCGGTCCTTCTTCTTTGCCCAGAGAAATTATCTTGATATTGGTAAGCTTGGTGTTGACTGCGTGAGGCCCGACGTAGCCGGGCTGCATGGGCGCGTTCCAACTGACGGGATTAATCGGTACCGGCCAGAGAGTCAAATAAGCGGCCAGCAGAAATAAAATGGCAACAATCGTTAAAACAATTTTTTTCATAATGCCTCCTACAGAGTTGAAAGGTTATGAAGATAGTTAACGCTATATGCTACTACGCTACAACGGTATATTATTGTGCTTTTTTACCAACCTTGCTTCTTTTTTATCTTTCAGCGCTTCCATTAACGCGATGATTCTTTTTCGTGTATTCTGCGGCTGGATAATTTCTTCAATAATTCCCAATGATGCGGCAAAATAAGGATTATTGAACTTTTTTTCATAGCCGGCAATGAGTTCCGCCCTTTTTGCTGCCGGATCTGCTGACGCTTTGATTTCACTGCGGTAAATAATATTGCAGGCGCCTTCCGCCCCCATCACCGCGATTTCTGCTGTCGGCCAGGCCATCACATAATCAGCGCCTAATTGCTTACTGCACATTCCGATATATGCTCCGCCGTAATCTTTGCGGGTAACAACCGTGATCTTTGGCACTGTCGCTTCCGCGTAGGCATGAAGCAGTTTGGCGCCGTGACGGATGATGCCGGACCATTCCTGTTCGGTGCCTGGCATATAGCCCGGAACATCAGCAAAGGTTAAAAGGGGAATGTTAAAAGCGTCGCAAAAGCGGATAAAACGGGATGCTTTGTCGGAGGCATTGACGTTCAGAGAACCTGCAAAAAACATGGGATTGTTCGCGATAACGCCGACCGGCTTACCCATGGTCCTAATTAAACCCACAATAATATTTTGCGCCCAACTTTCATGCAGTTCAAAAAAATCGTTATTGTCGGCAACGGCCTTGATTATTTTTTTCATGTCATAAGCGCGAGAGGCCTTATCGGGGATGGCCTTGTTAAGCTCCGGGCAGCTTCGATCCTCTGTGTCTGTGGTTGTAATAATAGGCAGCGCAGAGTTGCAACTGTCCGGCAGATATGAAAGCAGGTTTTTTATTTTATCAAGACAATCGGTGTCGTTATCCGTCACGACATGGCAGACACCGCTTTTAGAGGCATGGGCAACCGCGCCACCCAACTCTTCCTGGGTTACTTCTTCGCCGATAACGGCCTTGATGACTTCCGGGCCGGTGATATACATATAGGAGGAGTTCTTCACCATGAAAACCCAATCGGTAAGGGCCGGCGAATAAACCGCGCCGCCCGCCGTTGGTCCCATGATGGCTGTGATCTGAGGAATATATCCGGAGCCGATTGTGTTGCGGTAGAAAATGCCGCCGTAGCCCTCCAGAGAGGGGACACCTTCCTGAATGCGCGCGCCGCCGGAATCATTAATGGCGATAAACGGCTTCTGCGCGGCAATGGCCATGTCCATCACTTTCCATATTTTTTTGGCGTGCATTTCACCCAGGCTGCCGCCGGAACTGGTGAAATCCTGAGCTGCCGCAAAAACAGTGCGTCCGTTGACTTTACCGAAACCGGTGATTACGCCATCTGCCGGTATTTCTTTTTTATCCATACCAAAAAGAGTGGAGCGGTGCTGGACAAAAAGCTGCATTTCCTGAAAAGTTCCTTTATCAAATAAATGATTCAATCGCTCGCGGGCGGTCAACTTGCCGCCGTCATGCTGCTTTTTTATTTGTTTCTCACCACCCATGAGCTGCAGTGCCTGAGCTTTTGAGTCAAAATTATTAATTTTTTCCTGAGTTGTTACTATCTGTAAATCCTCTGCCATACATTATCTCCTCTTAAATCGAATGTTTTTGTCTTGACCAACCATTAGGTGTAAGCTATTACACACATACTTTAAATATTGCTAACATCTTTAAAAAAAACTGGCAAGCAGGATTTGCGGAAAAAAATTCCAGGATAAACCATGCGCAACTTTAAAATGATTGTGGAATATGACGGCGCTGCTTATTGCGGTTGGCAAAGGCAAAAAAATGGTGTTTCCATTCAACAGGTACTGGAAGATGCGATTGCGCTTATTGTTTGCGAAAAGGTGACATTGATCGGTTCCGGACGAACTGACGCCGGTGTGCACGCGATCAATCAGGTGGCCAACTTTAGAAGTACAACCTTGCTGCCCGCCGATAAGCTATTTCGTGGAGTCAACAGCGTTTTGCCTCCTGATATTGTGGTCAAATCCCTTGACGAGGTCCATATTGATTTTCACGCCCAGCGTGATGTCCAAAGCAAGGTTTATGTGTACCGCATCTGCAACAGGCGCTTACGGCCGGTTCTGGGACGCAATTATTTCTGGTTTATTCGTTTTGAGTTGGATCTGGAAATGATGAGAAAAGCGGCGCAGTATTTAATTGGTACGTATGATTTTTCCTGTTTTTGCGCGACCGGCAGTGAGGTTAAAGGACGGGTGAGGACGATAACAGGTATTGATATTAAAACCGGCGCCGATGACCTGATCGAAATAACAGTGGAGGCCCAGGGCTTTTTAAAATATATGGTTCGCAATATTGTCGGAACGCTTACAGAAGTTGCCCGGGGCAAAAGAAAGCCGCAAGAGATGAAAGAAATTATCGATTCCCGGGATCGCAATGTCGCCGGTGTCACCGCGCCCGCTTGCGGTTTATTTTTAAAGGAGGTTAAATACGATTCATGAAAATATTATTACTGGGGCATAAAGGAATGCTGGGCAGTGACCTTCTTACGCAAATGCGCCTGCACCATGAGGTTGTTGGGATGGATCAAGAAGAAATTGACATAACGTCCGCCGCTGACTGCGCCAAAGCGATAGAAGACACAGCACCACAAATAATCATCAATGCCGCCGCCTATACTAATGTTGATGGCTGTGAAACAGCAAAAGAAGAATGTTTTGCCGTCAATGCCGAGGCGGTAAAAAATATTGCCGATGCCTGCCGCAATAAAAATATCCGAATTGTTCATTTTAGTACTGATTATGTTTTTAACGGCAGTGGGAGCGCTCCTTACAAAGAAGACGATAATTGCGATCCGATTAATACCTATGGCGCATCAAAGCTCGCAGGGGAAAAACATCTGCAATCGCTTGCTAAAAATTATATTATCATTCGCACCGCCTGGTTATATGGAGCAAACGGCAAAAACTTTGTGCGGACAATTCTGGAAAAGGCAAAGACCACACCGAAGCTTACAGTTGTTGACGATCAAATCGGTTCGCCCACTTCTACTAAGGATTTAGCGGCAGCGGTTGATCATCTGATTGAAACAAACGCTCAGGGCATATTTCACGTGACCAACAGAGGCAGTTGCAGTTGGTATCAATTTGCTGTAAAAATATTACAGGAAGCAGGAATAGATGATGTTGAAGTCAGCCCGATAAAATCAGATCAACTCGTAAGAGCCGCAAAGCGCCCGGCCAATAGTGTGATGAGCATGCAAAAATTTATTGCAACAACTGGTAAGGCAATGCAGCCCTGGCAACTGGGATTACAAGATTATCTGGAAAGCATGAAATCCCGCCTGCACACATTGACATGAAAGGATGCTTTTACCAGCAATTTACTGCGAAAAAGATCTGGCGAATAATTCCTTAATTGCTTTCTTGCCGTTTTCTTCGAGGAAGCGGGTGCCGGTTCCGGTGAAGTGAACATGGCTGATAACCGGCTCGTCGCCTTTTTTGCGTTCAACCCATTGCAATTTATTCCAGAGAAACCACTTGTTTACTTTTTGATCAAAAGCATGCAATGGCTTGTTACAAATTTTGCTGAATTCAGCGCCCCAGCCGGTACCGCCCTTGACGGTCTTATCGTCGAGTATTTCGCCGATTACAAAAACTTCCTGACCGCTGTTAATTTGATACCAGATACTTTGGAGTATCTTTCTAAAAGTCGCGTTATCTGTGTAACGGCGATTCATTAATTTAGAGACATATTCAAGACTTACATCGCCATTTTTAAGTTCTTCGTGGTTGAGGACACGCAATCCCCTTTTGCGGAGAAGAGAATGTCCGTTAAATGTAAAATTTACTTCTTCAATTCCAAAGCTTTCTGCATTAGCGCCAAATTCTGCTTCCGCCCCCTGAGCGCCGCCACTAAAGAGTATGCAATCTTCTTTTTTCATGTTTTTCCCTTTCTTGAGCTTGCTTATTTTTATAGACAAGCAGATGGTGCAACCTA
>JBAXON010000172.1:0-7117 GCA_037133255.1 Deltaproteobacteria bacterium | reverse complement strand
CCCGCCTTACTGCTAACATTCCCCATGTTCTCCTCCTTTAATAAATTTAATATTTACTATGATATTGCGTTGGAGATTTCGAATAATAAGTGTTCTATTTTTTTTTGCTTGTCAAGGATTAGTTTTCAGAGATTCTTTCCGAAAGTTAATTCACGGGTATGAGGCCCAAAGCAAGCTTTGGAAACAGATTCCGCAGCAAACTTCGGGGCATTATACCCTCCGCTGCAGCGGGATTGTTCAACTTACCAATTCCGCTGCACTTGCATTTGCGGAATTGGAGTTTCACAATAAAAAAAGCCGTCCCGCCGGATGGGCGAGACGGCTAAATGAACATGCCAAATATGGTGAGTACTCGATCTACTTAACAGCGTCCTTGAGACCCTGCCCTGCTTTAAATACGGGAACCTTCTTTGCGGGTATTTTAAGAGCAGCGCCTGTCTGGGGGTTTCTGCCTTTGCGTGCTTTTCTCTTGCTCACTTTAAATGTTCCAAAGCCAACAAGCGTAACAGTATCACCCTTTTTGAGAGCTTTCTGAATTGCTGCCAATGTTGCGCTTACTGCCTCGCCCGCTTCCTTCTTGGTGCATGTAACTTTTGCTACTTCATCGATTAATTCTGCCTTGTTCATTAATTTCCTCCTGATTTGAATTTTATCCTTATGGATGTTTGCGTATACATCCTCATTTGCGAAAAATCAATATTTTTTCGCTAATCGTTAAACAAGACATTTGAGGGGCCTTCAATTAGCAAAGATTATTTGTTACCTTTTGCTTTCTTAACCAATGCGGCAAGGGTTATTATTTCGGCGCCATGCTTGTTTCTTATTTTATCCATAGCACTGTCGATTAGTTTATTTTTCTCAGTTTTCATATTGTTTTCCACTTGATCAAAAAGTGACAACTGGTCTGCAGAACAGTCTTCATAAAATCCCGAGAGGCTTATGCCGATTAGCCTTACAGGATTGAACCCGATCCAGCTTTTTTCAAACAGAGTGCAACCTGTCTGATATATTTCCCTGGTGCTGTTTGTTGCAGGAATGGTTGTCTGCCGAGTGACTACACGAAAATCAGAATACTTTATGGTAATATGTACCGTGCGCCCTTTTTTGCCATGTCTTCTTGCCGTCATGCCAACATCATCAGCAAGCTCCATTAGAACCATCTTTGCTTTTTCCATGCTGGTTATATCTTCCGGCAGAGTTGTCGAACGCCCGATTGATTTCATATCATCAGCCATGCGAGCAAGAACAGGGGAATTGTCAATTCCGTTTGCATGCTGATGAATTTCGTTTCCGCCTTTTCCCAAAGTCCTGACAAGAATGCTATTATCAAACCCGGCAAGCTCGTATATCGTCTGTATCCCCATACGATTAAGCTTCTCAGCGGTTTTACTCCCGACACCATACATTTCCTTCACTGGAAGCGGCCAGAGTTTTATTGGAATATCATTTTTCCAAAGTTCAGTGATGCCCAGAGGCTTCTTCATTTCCGCAGCCATTTTTGCAAGGAACTTGTTTTCAGCAATTCCGATAGAGCACCAAAGTCCAAATCTGTCTTTTATTTCATCCATGATACGTTTTGCCGCCACCACAGGTTTGCCAAAAAGTCCTTCACTACCTGTCATATCAAGCCATGCTTCATCAATGCTGTTTTGTTCCAGCACAGGAGTATAGTTTGCCAGTAAATCCATGACCTCTGCTGATTTCTGAGCGTAGAAATGATGATCCGGCGGGACTAAAATTAATTTTGGGCAAAGTTTTAAAGCTTCATGAAGAACCATGGCAGTCCTGACACCACACGATCTTGCCTCATAATTTGCGGCAAGAATAATGCCCGAACGCTTCTTTGGATCACCGGCAACAGCGGCTGGTATTCCGACAAGAGAATCATTCCTTGTCATTTCACAAGTTATAAAAAAAGCATTCATGTCAACAAGAAATATAACCTTTTGCGTGGTACACCTCTCTTGATTAAAGGTATGTTGTTGTTTCAAGCTTTTTTAAGATAGGATCATTCATCAAAAATATATTGGTAGTTTCAGCTTCGTCATCAAAAACAAGGACTGCTAAGCCGTTTTCCAGTTTGTGTTTTACCTGTTTGAAATTTGTTTCCCGGGATGCTTCAATTTCGCCATAATCCGTTCCGCCTCTGGAAATAAATTCTTCGATAATTCCTTGCAGGGCTTCAGGGCTGAGCTTATCTATTGGAATGATATGGATCGACATTTTAATTTCCTCTATAGCCGATAGAAATGTTTTACGATATCTAATGGCATCTTTTAAACCTGATCTCACACTTATTATATCCCTTGGCAATTGTCTAACCCAATTCCAACTCACAGCCAAAGGAATTGGCAATGCCCCGGTCGCCCTGCATGGCAATATCACATAGTTTTGCAATCTGTTCATCTGTAGCTCCCTGGGTTTGCCATGCTGCTACCAGTGGGCAATAGTGAAAATCTATATTTAGCTGATCATCAGTACATGCCAGTATCTTCATTTCAAACACCATCCGAGCCGGCAATGTAAAAAGTTTTTTCTTCAGCCCTTTAAGGCTTTTGGTACCGGCATCGGCAGTTAGCTTATCGCCCTGAAAGCAACCGCATCTCATAATAGCCGCTTTAGCAAATTCTTCCGTTTCTATACCACACTTCTCGGCTTCATCAAGCAAGAGATATAACCATGTTGCTCTATGTTCCAGTAGCCCTCTTATTGCTTGAATTATTTTACTTCTGTTTTTCGGATAATTTTTAATGTTTGACATTCATCTATCTCCTTATTTTTTTATGCGGATAACATCGTCTGTCCATATCCTGAGAGCGAAATGTAATAGTAATATGCAAAACTTTTATATACTTGTTTAGTCTGAAAATCAAATTATTGCACTGGAAATTGCAAATTAGAAACGAAAAAAAGTATTGCAACCTTGAATCATGATTTCATAAAATTTTTATGGAAAGTTTCGACATAAATAGATAAGTTATAAATGATAGCTAAGGCATAAAAATTAAAATTGGAGAGAATAACTACTATGTATGTGGCATTCTTTGATCTCGACCATACCATCCTTAACATTTCAAGCGGGCAGCTTATGTTCAAGGGTTCCCGTGAACATAAGCTAATAGGCAAAAAGGAAATCTTCGAGGCCATATTAATGAGTATAATGTATCGTCTGGGAATTTTGAGTGAGGAATCGGCAATCGAACGCTGGTTGGGATGGTACAAGGGTATGACTGTTGAAATGATGCAACCCTTAGCGGTCTATTCTGCTGATAAACTCAAAGAAGCAATCCGTAACGATGCCCGCAAAGAGGTAAAATTTCACCAGGACAATGGTGCTCATACTGTAATCCTTTCCGCATCAACACCATATTTCTGCGGTCAGATTAAGACAGAACTGCAGATGGATCATGTTATCTGTACTGAACTTGAAATCATTGATAATCGTTTTACCGGTAAAATGAACGGCAGATATTGTTACGGAACAGAAAAGCTCATCCGGGCGCGTCAATATTGCAAAGATAAGGGGTTTAGCTTGGAGGATGCTTTTTACTACGCAGATTCAATATCTGATCTTCCGGTATTCGAATCGGTCGGCTTCCCTGTTTGCGTTACTCCTGATAAAAAACTGGAGAAGATTGCATTAAAACGGGGATGGAAAATCAACATATGGGAATAAAATAGTCATAAGATTAATGAAGGGCATTTTCCAGATGTTTCATAAATTCAGTGCGTGAGATTTCTCTCGCGCCGAATCTTTTCATATGTGTTGTTGTTACCTGGCAGTCAATTAGGTCAAAGCCCATTTCCGCAAGCATTGTGGCGTATGTGGCAAATGCGACCTTTGAAGCGTCGCTCTTTTTTGCAAACATCGATTCCCCGAAAAAAGCCTTGCCTATAATAACTCCATAGAAACCGCCGACAAGTTCATCACCATCCCATGCTTCGACAGAATGGGCATAACCGGCTTTATGCATTCTGATATATGCTTCCATCATATCATCTGTTATCCAGGTACCGTCCTCTCCCTTTCTGGTTATGGTGGCACAGTTTCTGATAACATCTTCAAAGGCGGCATTGGTTGTAACGTGATAAATGCCTTTTTTAATGGTCTGTTGCAGGCTGCGCGAGACTTTCAGCTCCTTCGGGAATAAGATTAGTCGAGGGTCGGGCGACCACCAGAGTATGGGAGATTTACCGGAATACCACGGGAAGATCCCCATCGAATAGGCAAGGACCAACCGGTCAACGCTCAAGTTACCTCCGACGGCGAGCAAACCGTCATCGTCGGCCAGTTCGGGTGGCGGGAAAACAAGTTCTTTGGTCAATCTATAAATGGTCATGCTTTTAATTTAATTGAGAGGGCGATACTCGAATTCGAGCCGTCCCGCTTTAAGGTCAACAGTTACGCTGCCACCCTTTTTCAATCTACCGAAGAGGAGTTCCTCAGAGAGGGCATCCTTGATCTCTGTTTGAATGATCCTGGCAAGAGGTCTTGCTCCGAATTTATGATCGTAACCCTTTGCGGCTAGCCAGTTTTTCGCTGCATCGGTTAAGTCCATCTTAACCTTTTTCCCTCCTAGTTGCCTGCCAAGGTCATTAATAAACTTGTGGACTACCATTTTCATGACTGTGGGGGTAAGCGGATTGAAGGTAATAATCGCGTCAAGCCGGTTCCGAAATTCAGGGTTAAAAAGTTTCTTTATCGCCTTGTCGCCCTTTGAGCTTGCATCGTCTTTTCTGTCGCCGAATCCTATAGTAGCCATATCCATCTCCTTTGCACCAGCATTGGAGGTCATTATGAGAATGACATTCCTGAAGTCAGCCTTCTTTCCATTATTGTCTGTCAATGCGGAGTAATCCATCACCTGCAGTAATATGCTGAATATGTCCGGGTGCGCTTTTTCGATCTCATCCATTAAAAGTACAGAGTATGGATGCTTCCTTATCGCATCGGTAAGTATGCCGCCCTGGTCAAAGCCAACATATCCCGGAGGCGCGCCTATCAACCTCGATACAGTGTGCTTCTCCATATATTCGCTCATGTCGAAACGGATGAATTTTACACCGAGAACGTTTGCCATCTGCTTCGAGACCTCGGTTTTGCCAACACCTGTAGGACCAGCAAGGAGGAAGGAGCCAATAGGTCTCTCAGGAGCGCCAAGTCCTGCACGCGATCTCTTGATGGCAGAGACAAGCGAATGGATGGCGCTGTCCTGTCCAAAAACCGTATCCTTGAGTTCTGACTCAAGATCCTTCAATTTCTCTGTGTCGGACGCAGATATGTTCAAGGAAGGTATCTTGGCGATATGCGCGACAATGCGCTCGATCTCCTTTACGCCAACCACAGGTTTACTTTTGCCGCCGGTAATCAGCTTTCTAGTCGCGCCTGCCTCATCTATCAGGTCAATGGCCTTGTCAGGCATAAATTTATCGTTTATATATTTTACAGAAAGTTCGGCAGCAGCCTTGATTGCAGAGTCTGTATAACGGACGCCATGGAAATCCTCATAATAAGAACGCAAACCTTTCAATATATCAATCGTTTCCTCTACTGTGGGTTCAAATATTTCTATCTTCTGGAACCGCCTCGAAAGGGCACGGTCTTTATCGAAATAGTTTTTGAATTCTTCATAAGTACTTGCGCCGAGGCAGCGCAGCCTGCCGGAATTCAGCGCCGGCTTCAATATATTCGATGCATCCATCGAACCCCCGCTTGTAGCTCCTGCTCCAACGATAGTGTGAATTTCATCGATAAAGAGTATACAACCAGAGATCTTTTCTAGTTCTCCGATAGTGGCCTTCAGGCGTGCCTCGAAATCGCCCCTGTATTTTGTGCCCGCAAGAAGTGCTCCCATGTCGAGCGAGTAGATGATTGTATCCTTAAGTAGATCAGGGACAGATCCCTTTTGTATATTCAGCGCAAGACCCTCGACAAGGGCGGTCTTGCCGACGCCCGGTTCGCCAACGAACACAATGTTATTTTTCCGACGCCTGCAGAGCACTTGTATGGTGCGCTTAAGCTCATCTTCACGGCCTATCAGCGGGTCTATCTCCCCTGCCGCAGCTTTTTCGATCAGGTTAACGGTATAAAGCTTCAAGGGATCTTTCGAGATGGGCCGCTTCGGCTCGGCTTGAGCGTGGTCTGATTTGTGCATCGGTTCTTCACCCGGCGCTCCGTTCTGCTCGTCCTCGGCATAGCCGTGGCTTCCGTGGGATATGTAATTCAGCACATCAAAACGCGAGATGCCTTCCTGTTGAAGGCAATGTGCGGCAAAGGAATCGGATTCTTCATAAAGTGCTACAAGCAGATCGCCTGCCTCGACCTCTGCCTTTTCAGCCGATTGGACATGGATCATAGCCCGCTGAATAACCCTCTGTAACCCCAGGGCAGGCAAGGGGTTGGAGTTCGTATCCGTAGGCAGCAAAGGTATGTTCTTTGAGAAGAATGCCTCTATTGCTTCCTTTATCCTGCCGACATCTCCGCCGCAGCCTGTTATGATGTCGCTACCGAGTTCGTCATGTAAAAGCGCAAACAGGATATGCTCGGCGGTAAGATATTCATGCCGGCGGTTTTTTGCATCTTTGAAAATCGCATCCAAAGCCAGACTCAACTCTTTATTTATCATTCCTTCTCCATCGTGCATTTCAGCGGGAATTGATTTTCGGCCGCCATGTCATGCACCGCTGCTATTTTTGTCTCGGCAATCTCTCGCGTATATACACCGCATATGCCTGCACCCTTTTTATGTACGCTCAGCATTATCTGAGTGGCCTCGGCAGGCGACTTGTGGAACACAGTCTCCAGCACCTGGATTACAAATTCCATGCTGGTGTAGTCATCGTTAAGAAGAATTACCCGATAGAGTGATGGCTCTTTAGTCTCCACCCTCTCTTTTTCGGCAACATTTTCTTCGAATTGAATTTTTTCTTCGTTCATGACTATCCTGACATGTTCATATATTTATAGTTTGCACAGTAATACTCTGCCAGTCAATAGCAAAGCTAAAATATAGCAGATAGATCATTTTTTTGCAGCCCTTATTTGTTTGATTTGATCTGAGTTGACTATTCTGCACCAAATCGGCCACTGATTCCGTTTCAAATCGGCCACCCCTTC
>JBAXON010000171.1:0-7150 GCA_037133255.1 Deltaproteobacteria bacterium | reverse complement strand
GAGGATGGGAAGATTGCCTACGCCTATTATGGGAAAAACATCGGTGACGTGCCGGGTAACCTGTTCGGGTATCTCACTCCTTCGGTGATAATGAAGGCCATGAAAGCGTCCCGCGCAGGGTTCAAGCACGGGAAGAAAGAGGGGAAGGAGATGCAGCTGCCGGCCGTATTTATCGTAAACGAGGATGGGAAGATTGCCTACGCCTATTATGGGAAAAACATCGGTGACGTGCCGGATAATCGGGAAATACTAAGCGCCGCGCAGGTGTGACATTATAAAAAAATAGGAGGATGCAATGGCTATTAGCGGATTGAAGCGTGTTCTGGGTCTTCCGGAAGTTTCCTTTATAGCAGTGGGCATGACCATAGGCGGCGGCATCTTCGTGTTCACCGGTATCGTGCTGAAAATAGTCGGACCGGCACTGCCTGTGGCATACGCCCTGGCGGTGGTACCTGTATTTTTGAGCATGCTTCCGCTGGCCATGCTCGGATCGGCGATACCTGTCACCGGCGGCACCTACATGTACCCCAGCCGCATGGTCTCGCCGCGTCTGGCTTTTGTAGGCATTTGGGTTTATGCTCTGGCGACCTTCTTTGGCCAGATACCGCTTTACAGCATTGCCTGCGCACGCTATGTCCAGGTGCTTGTTCCGGACATGCCTGAAGTCCTCTTTGCCGCGGCGCTCATCACATTTTTCTGTATTATTAACGTGCTGGGGGTAAAACTGGCCGCCCAGTTACAGGCAGTGATGGTGCTTGTGCTTATCGCGGCGCTGATATTCTTTTCGGTAAACGGGCTTAACCCGATCAATACGGAGCATTTTGAAAATATCTTCCAGAAAGGAACGGGGAATCTCTTCCTGGGAGTGGCTCTTCTCACCTTCACTTATCTCGGGTCAAACGGCATTATCGAACTGGGTGAGGAAATCAAAGATCCGGGCAGAGTGATACCAAGATCGTATTTTATCGCCTTCCCTGTTGTAACGTTGCTTTATCTGGGCGTGGCATTGGCCTCGGTAAACGCGCTTCCCTGGCAGGGGCTGGTGGATGTGCAGGAGCCTCTCATCGCTGTGGGCAGAAGCACACTGAGCAAGGCCGGTCTTTACTTCTTTGTGCTGGCAGGCGCGGTACTTGCGCTGACAACGACTTTGAACGCTCTTTTTATCATGGCGACAAAATCACTGATGATGATTACCAAAGACGGGCTTCTTCCGGAAAGGCTCGGAACTGTTAACCGTCGCTTCGGGACTGCGCACATCCTATTTCTGGCAATCTGGATAATATCAATGATCGGTGTGGTATCGGGACTTTCTCTGGAAACTTTTGCCAGTTATTCCGCGATGGGCGGCATAATCATATTCATACCGGTGCTTATCGCCTCGCTTTCTCTGCCGAGTCGTTTTCCGCAGCAGTACAGGGATGCAGCCTTCAAACTTAAAGGCTTTTGGCGCTTTTTGTGCCCGGTTGTGGGCATGGCCATGGCTCTCTTTTTCTGTCTGGTGATTCTTGCTGATTTAAAATCGCCGGTGAAGATAGTTATGTTTGTCCTTTTTATTCTCTCCGGTGTCGCTTACTATGAGGCAAGAAAGCGCTTTCTTCTAAAGCAGGGTTTTGATATTGAAAAGGCAATAAAAAATGATGAATGGATGAAGTAACGATGAGAGGAAATACCGCAGACAAAAATTCAAAGATGCGTGACGAATACAGGTTGCCGCTGTTTAAGCGCTATCCTGAATTGGAAGGCGTGATACCCCGCGTGCAGCTGGGAAATTTCCCCACGCCGGTTCAGCGCCTTTCCAACCTGGGGCACGATAACCTCTGGATTAAACGTGATGACCTATCCTCCGGTAACTATGGCGGCAACAAGGTGCGGAAGCTCGAGTTTGTTCTGGCGGATGCCATAAAGAAGGGCCGCGACAAAGTGATAACCATGGGCGGGATAGGGACAAACCACGGGCTTGCCTCGGCTATATTCTGCAAGAAGCTGGGGCTGCGGTGCAAACTTCTGCTCTTCCACCAACCGCTGAACGCTTATGTAAAAAGAAACCTGCTCCTGTTTTTGAAATACGGGGCGGAACTGGTGTACTTCAAGGGCGTGTTCAGAACCGCGGCCACACTACTTTTCACGCAGCGTCTTCTAAATCCGCGGGCATATATTATCGGCGCGGGGGGATCATCGCCCCTCGGTACCTTAGGCATTGTGAACGCGATGTTTGAGCTAAAAGAGCAGATAGACGCAGGCGTTCTCCCGGAGCCGCGTTATATCTTCTGCCCTCTGGGATCAAACGGAACCATGGCAGGATTGTCGTTAGGCGCGATGCTTGCCGGGCTCTCTACTACCGTCATCGGCGTGCGCGTGACCATGGACGCCGTCGGACCGATCTCTATCGCAACCGCAAAAACGGTGGAGAACCTTATGCGAAAAACATACGCGCTATTGAAGAAACATTCCCGCCGCGTGCCGGACATTACGATCCCGCCCCAGCGGGTGATCGACGACTATGTCGGTGAGGGATACGGCTGCGCCACCATAGAATGCAGGGATGCACTCGCCCTCATGAATGATCGGGAGGGGATAGTCCTTGATCCTACCTATACCGCCAAGACTTTCGCGGCACTGTGCGATTTTATTAAAACTCCGGGCCATGAAAAAGAACCGATACTCTTCTGGCATACATATAGCTCGGCGGACATGACTAAACAGGAGCAATCTGTAGATTACCGGGCGCTGCCGCCGGTGCTAAGACGCATTTATGAAACCGAAATTAAGGAGACGATGTAACCATGGACATGATGTCTGTTCTGGAAAGGATCGCGCTCCCGCGCTCCAACCATAGCGATGCCCTCGAGAGAACCGCGTCTTACCTCAAGGATGTTCTAACATCGTGGGGCATCCCATTTACCGTGCAGGAATTTCCCCTGCGCCCTTATTTCATGCTCTTCGTGGGTATAACAATATTAATCCTCGCATTGGGTTTTGCCTTCGCGGTATATAAGAAACGGCCAGTGGCTGCACTGATTCTGGCACTGGCCATACCGACGATCCTCGTCCTGGAATACGAGTTCTTCATGCCGGTTACGTCATGGCTGGTGCAGAAAGAAGGGGAAAACATCATCATGCATTTCCCCTCTTCCTCGGCAGTGCGCGAGCTCATCTTCTGCGCGCATTACGACTCCAAAACTGATTTCTGGGATCACATCCAGCGTGCCAGATTATACCAATTTATCCCTGTCGCCATCTTGATGAGTATTCTTCTCGCTCTCTGGACTTTCTTCGTACGGCGGAAGGCAGCCCTTTCGAAAAAAATTCCAAGGATATTCACGCTGTTGCTTGCAGGGATTTTTGTGTTTTACATTGGTCTGCTGGCGCTAGGCTTCGGCGGATTCGTCTTTGTCCCGGAACGAAATAGTAGTTACGGCGCGGTGGATAACGGGGCGGCGGTGGTGTCTCTGCTGGCGCTTGCCAGGGACATACAAGAAAAAAAGATCGATATAGGATCATCCAGTGTGACGATTCTTTTCACGGCGGGCGAGGAAGTGAACCTGCAGGGGGCTCATCAGTACGTGAAGGAATTCATAAACATCGACCGCCGTAAGGAAAAAATACCGCGCTATTGCGTGAACCTGGAACTGGCGGGACAGAAGGGAAACCTTTTTTATGCCCGTAATGCCGGCGTATTTTTAAAGTTCTATCCCGCATCTCCCGAACTGGTTTCAAGAATTGAATCATCCTGGTTCTCTGTCACCGGAGGGACGGTTGATACAGAGAAAGCAATCACGGACGATTCGCAGCGTTTCATGGCCGCGGGAATCCCGTCGATCACCATAGGGTATAACGGTGTTCCGGGGATGGGCATGGGTGGATTTCATAGCGAGAAAGACAATATGAGCAGGGTCAATCCAGATAACCTCGCGCTTATGGTGAAGATGCTGGAGAAATTCATCGAAGGATTCCGGTGAGGTTATAGTATAAACTAATAAAATCAAGTTTTAAGCACCAGTCATATATTCCTGCACGTTTTCCTCACCTGGTTTATACACCCTGATTCCCTCGGCATAAAACAACTGTTCGATTGACTTAAGCTCCGCATCCATGGGTACGCGTAACTCAGTAATCTCCGGGAGCCCCAGCCAGCGGCGTTTGTTTGCTCCCATGGGGTGATAAGGGACTATGGTCAGAAAAGGGATCCCCAGCTCGCGAAGAAAGCCTGCCCAGCCTTTTATATTATCGTACCCATCGGTCATTCCCGGTATCAGGGGAAGGCGTGGCCAGATAAAAGGCCCTTCCTCCCTGTGACAGTTATCCACAAGGGACTTCAGGTTATTTTTGATCACTGTGTTTTCTGCACCGCATAATAGACGGTGCTGCTCTGCGTCAAATACTTTGATATCGAAGAGCACCAGTTGCAGCTCCTGGAGAAGAGGCCGCAGCTTTTCTAAATTAAATAATCCGCAGGTCTCCAAAGCGACATCAATTCCTTCGGCGCGTAAAGACTTGCCCAGTCTGGTGGCAAAATCAGGATAGAGTGTTGGTTCACCGCCGGTAAAGGTCACGCCGCCTCCGGATGTTCTGAAAAGAGAGAATTCGGGACGCAACTTCTCGATGAGTTCTTCCGCAGACAGTGAAATACCGAAGCGAGTCATGGCGCCTGAGGGACAACTATCGGTACAGGTAAAGCAGTAACGGCAGAGTTCCGCGTTTCTTTTCCCTGCTTCCGGCAAGGCGTGCTCCGGGCATTTTTCTACACACTTTCCGCAGTTAATGCAAAGATGGGCTTTGAAGGCTATCTCTGCTTCCGCCTTCCAGGATTCTATGTTCTGACACCAGATGCACCGCAAGGGGCAGCCCTTGAAAAAGACCAGGCTCCGTATCCCCGGACCGTCATGAAGGCAGAAATGCTGCAAGGCGATGATGAGCGGCTCAGACGATCCCATGGACAGTCCGCTCTATGATCTCGTCTTGTACATCGGGCTGAAGATCGTTGAAGTAGGCGCAATAGCCGGCAACGCGCACAACAATACCCGGGTAGGATGACGGATCTTTCTTCGCCGCCATCAGTGTTTTGGCATCGAGTATATTGACCTGAACCTGCATTCCTCCGCTGGCAAAATAATGTTTGAAGAGATTAACCAGAGCGTTGCGCCCCGTCTCCCCCTGGACAATTTGCTTGTCAAACTTCAGATTCAGGGCATAGCAATTCATCCATTTCCTGCTGTCCAGAGAGGCAGCCGATCGCAGAACGGCAGTGGGACCAAGACGTTCTGACCCGTCCACCGGGGCCAGGCCGTTAGATAGTCGTGTATGGGCGATCCGCCCGTTGGGTAAGGCGCCGGTTACCTTGCCGAATCCTATATGGCAGGTCATGGAGTAGAACCCGGGCACGTACTGTCCGCCACGAGTGTTCTTGTGCGCCCACAACGCGTCAGCAAAGGCATCGGCGGCAAGCTGCGTCATCCGGTCAGCCGCGGGATCGCCATTTCCGTAACGGGGGAGTTTAGTGGCAAGTTCCACCCTCAAATCTTCATGGCCACGAAAATTGTCCCGCAGGATTTGGACAAACTCCTCCAGACTGTAGCGATTCTCCTCAAAGATGATCTTATTCAGGGCGTAGAGAGAATCGCCCGCATCGGCAAGACCAGCCGCCTGAATGGATGTGTAATCATAGAGGCCGCCGCCCCAGGTTACGTCCTTCCCCTTGTTCAGGCAGCCCTGTGTGAGGATAGAATTAACCGGTGTCGGCCGGTGAATTTTGTAGACTTCCTCCAGCCAGCCAATCACCTTCACCAGGTCGTCAACCCCGTGGCAGACCTGAGTCCGGAAGGCTGAAAGAACATCCTCGAAAGTCTTCAGCGCGGAGACTGGCGGCGTGGGGGCACCGAAGCGAAAAGGACCCTCGAACCTTGCCTTGCCGTGGAACCGCTTGCCCTGATTCAGAGCCAGCTCCAGGCAGAGTGGCAGATTGAAGAGAGCGGCATCTGACGAGTTGTATGTGCGACCCTGACTTGCCATTTCCACGCAGCCGATGACAGCGTAATCACGCGCGTGGGCCTTAGTCATACCCGCTTCCTCCAGTGCCCTGACCACAGCTGTGTCCCCGAAAAAAGACGGGCGACTGGTTCCCAGTTGGAGAAGTTCAACACTTTTGTGGAAAAACCACGCAGGCGTTTCGGGATGGATGCGGACGTGAACCGCAGGCTCACGGGTCAATACCTGGGCATAGGCGTTCAGGATAAGGCCGGAGAGCTCGTTGGTTACGTCATTGCCTTCGGCATCGGTGCCGCCGAGGGTGAAAGCCTGGGCAACTCCGTTACCACTAAAGAAAAGGTCAACTCGCTGGGAATAAAGCGGTATGGTCTCGCAGGCCTTCAGGCAGAAACTTGCCGTTATCTCCGTAGCCCGCTCGGAAGTAAGCCTGCCTTGTGCAATATCATTGCGATATAGAGGCAGAAGTATCTGATCCATCCGGCCAAAAGAAAGACCCTGCTCGAAGTCTTCGAGGTTCATGGCCATATGAACAAGCCAGGTGGCCTGCAATCCCTCCAGATAGGTTTGGGCCGGTTCAAAGGGAACACGGCGGCAGGCCTCGGCAGATTCCAGAAGCTCGGTCCTTCTCTGCTTTGTCACTCCCGGCAGGACAGCCATTCTCTGCGCCTCTGCGGCCAGATTCTCGGCCATTTTTCTGATGCCCTCAATAGTGATAACCACGGAACGAAAGAATGCCCGCTGATCTTCATTCAAAGGGGAACCGTCGGCAAGTTTCCCCTCGGTGAGCCTTTGCTTGGCCTCTGCATAGGGGTGACGCAGTCCTTCGCGGACAACCATCGAATAGTTACCCACTTGATGGCCCACGCCTGCCTCCTCTGTTACATAGTGGCGCTTGGCCCGGAAGAAATCCAGAAAGTAAGAAAGGCGGGCGGGTTTGAGGAGCGCCCTGGCGCCCACGCTCTTAAAGGCGTTTCTGATCCCGATGCCAAGCAACTCCGCAGTTTCCTTACCGGTCAGTTTCAGGGGAATGGTCCGCTTACTGAGGCGGGCGATATCCTCCAGAATGTTGATTGAACCACCCTCGATGTAGTAATTGGCGGCAATACGCTTGGAGGTCATGTTGCCGATAATAAGTTCACCTTCATAAATGCGGGGCAGGCGATGA
>JBAXON010000170.1:0-7154 GCA_037133255.1 Deltaproteobacteria bacterium | reverse complement strand
AGCCGACTCTCAGGTCATGATGACCTTTAGGTTACGGCGTGGCAATCTCATAAGCCGTTGATAGTATCGGGATTGCCACGTCGTCCAAGGGACTCCTCGCAATGACAAACGAAGATTGCGACACAGTCTCTGCGTGGGAATGACAAAATATTGATCCTTTGACTTTTTACTGTTTCATCAAACTTGGCTACTTCCCGAAATCAGCAAGAAATGTTTTTATTTTCATCGAGCACCTGCCGGATTGCCTGCGCCAGTTTTTCTATGGAGATCGGTTTTAGCAGCATTTTGCGAATACCGCAGCGGCGTAAATAGTTTTGATCGATTTGATCGATTGCTCCGGTGCACATAATCACCGGCAGATCAGATCTGATCGTGCTTAGTCTAGCCGCCAGAACTGTCCCCATCATGCGCGGCATGGTCATATCTGTTATTACTAAATCATAGTGTGGCGGATTTAGTTTAAAAGCATCCAACGCCACAAGCGGGTCGTTATGCACATCAACACTGTATCCAATATATTCGAGTTGAGTTTTAAATATGTCAGTTAGCGATGGCTCATCATCCACAAACATAATTCGTTCTTTGCCTCCGGGAATGGCGCTACTTGCCTCATCTATCTCTTCCTGCATCGGTGGAATCGTGGGGATATAGACACAAAAAGTGGTTCCCTGACCAGGGTTACTTTCCACGGTAATGGCTCCTCCGTGATTTCGAATTATGCCATAAACAACTGCCAGACCAAGCCCTGTGCCTTCACCAGGGTTTTTTGTGGTAAAGAAAGGATCAAATATCCGGTTGATAATTTCCTTATCAATGCCGTAACCCGTGTCCCGGACAATCAACATCTCATATTCAACGTCGGCTTTTAAATCATTGTGGGGCAGGGGATCATGTGATTCAAATGCTACCTGGCGCAAAGAAACTTCCAGGATGCCGCCATTTTCTTTCATCGCATGAGCGGCGTTAGTGCAGAGATTCATAATAATCTGGTGAATCTGCGTCGGATCGGCCAGGATCGGCCGCAGCGAACGTAGAATATTCTGGCGTATTTCTATTGTTGAAGGCAGAGTGGCCACAAGCAACTTGAGCGCTTCTTTAATGAGTGGATTTATCTCCAGCGGTTTGCGTTTTTGCTCTTCGGATCGGCTGAAAGTCATAATCTGGGAAATCAGATCACTGGCACGATGAATTCCCTGGATTGCTCCCTCTATGTAAGTGCTCTCCTGGTGGTCGGTGGCAACATGACGTCTCTGAGCCAATTCCATATATCCCAGAATACCCCCGAGAATATTATTGAAGTCATGTGCTATTCCTCCTGCAAGCGTGCCGATCGCCTCCATCTTTTGAGACTGCAGCAATTCGGCTGTGCGCAGCCGAACCATTTCTTCCAGGCCTTCCGAATATTTTTTTAGATCAATTTCCGCCTGCCTTCGGACTGTAATATCCTGAAGCAAGCCGCTCATTCTGGTGGCAGTTTTATTTGTATCTCGACTTTCCACAACAACAATGGATAGCACCCAGATCCATCCTTTGTCCTTGTGGCGAAGGCGATACTCGCATTGATATTGATCAATTTCACCTTTGTATGCCGCGTCGCGCAGCTTGGTTAACTCGGGTAGATCATCACGATGAATGAATTGCCGATAACTCTCCCGCGACATAATCTTGCCGGTAGTGCTGTCCACACCGATCATATCCGCCGCCCCAGCCGATACGTTGAAGTAATTTTTCTCAGCAGACCAAGACCATATCTCAAACTGTCCGCTTTCCATAACAAGCTTAAGGCTTTTTGTCCGCGCCTCCACAAGCTGCTCCAGATGATCCCTGTAACTGCGCAGTTCCTGCTCGGAACGCTTGCGTACCAATGCGCTGGCAATGGCATCGCCAATCATTTTGATCCAACGAATATCTTCTTCTCTTGCCCATAAAATCCTGCGGGAATAAGAACGGAAACCAATACAACCGACCACCATTTTCTCCCGGCCATGCAGCGGCACCGAAAGCATTGATTTTACGCCTTCCTCGCTGTATCGTTTCCGTTCAAAAGCGGCTTGGAGGGGTAAATCTGCAAGCGTTCGAATCAGTAAAATTTTTTTATGCCGTAATAATTTATCCGAGTAGCTAAATTGTCCCACGGGAATATTTTGGTAATTTTCAAGAAAGCTGGAAACGTGCGGATCATTCCACTCGGAAGTCCAGCTCCACGATTTTTGATCAGGCGAGAACTCTAGTATAAAGACACAATCCACACCAATAAACCGGGCAATTTCGCGCAGGGTTTTTTGAATATGGTCGTCAATTTCTTCTGCAGCGGCCCTGGCTAACCGGTCATGAATTTTATTCATCAGCTTGCCGAAGGTTAACTGACGCCTCAGCATATCTTCCGAACTTTTGCGTTTGGTTATATCCATATCGACACCACAATAGCCAAAATTTTATTCCTTAACATTCGCTACGGGCAGCATCATCGGTTTTTCCAATTCTACCACATCGTGGCCTGTGTTGCCGCCTCGATAATATCTTTAATTTAGCACTAATATTCGATTCCTGCGCGGTCTTTGATACCGGCGGCATAATGATGTTTAATTTCGAGAACTTCACTAACGGTGTCGGCAAGTTTTATAATTTCTTTTGCGGCGTAGCGGCCGGTTAAAATGAGATCAAGCGCGGGAGGCTTATTTTTAATCATTTCGACAACATG
Organism: Deltaproteobacteria bacterium; assembly: GCA_037133255.1. Classification (GTDB taxonomy): domain Bacteria; phylum Desulfobacterota; class Syntrophia; order Syntrophales; family Smithellaceae; genus FEN-1160. Next base: position 4,453 of record JBAXON010000170.1, on the reverse strand, counting down.
CTTTAAATCAACAAGCTTGAAATCAACAGCCACATTAATTTCATCAAGGATGATCATGTTGTATTTGCCGCCGGCGATTGCTTTTTTGGCAAAATCAAATCCCTGCAGGGCAAGTTCAATATCGACTGCCGCAGGATTATCGCGCATAACAAAGCTATCCAGCCCAAAACGCTTAATAGTCAAACCTGGGAGATATTTTTCAGCGGCAATAAACTCGCCATACTTTCTTCCCTTCATAAACTGCACAACTAAAACTTTATATCCCTGGCCCAAGGCACGCAGCGCCTGGCCGAAGGCGGAAGTAGTTTTGCCTTTGCCGTTACCGGTAATAACGATCACCAGACCTCTTGGCGTTGTGGCGGATGTGGATTTGACTTTAGGTACGGCCTCTACTTTTTTCTTTGCGGCGGATTTTGGTCGGATAGATTTTCTTTTTGTTGATGTCATTTTGCACACCTTACTTGATAAAGCGTTTGGATAATTCTTCGGCTACGGAATAAGGATCAATTTCCAGCTTTCTTATCTTTTCGGCAATAAGCTGCAACTCGCCACTGGCTGTTAGATTGGCAATTACCGGCTCCAGAATGCAGGTGCGCAAGGCATCATTTAGTTCCATCATTGCTTTACGCTCCATGCGTTTGCCCATTTGTCCGCTTTCCTGCAAATAAGCATAGTGGTCGAAGACCTTTTGCGCGAGTTCGGCTATTTGTTCGATAAAGGCCGCCGATTCATAAAGATTGCCGATCATTACTATCGGCGGACGCCAAGCGCCGGGGGAAAGTTTAGTGCTATTGAGCAAAGAGGCCAGTTCCGTGTGGAGTTGTTTTGCTCCGGCACGGTCCGCTTTGTTAATGGCGAAAACATCGGCAATTTCCAGAATGCCCGCTTTCATCGTCTGAATTTCATCACCCATGCCGGGAACCATAACAACAATTACGCTGTGCGCGTGATTTATGATGTCGATTTCCTGCTGGCCGATGCCCACGGTCTCGACAATAACAATATCTTTGCCCATTGCCTCCATTACGTGGATCGCGTCACCCACGGCTTGTGACAGGCCGCCCAGGGCGCCACGAGTGGCAAGCGACCGGATAAAAACTCCTTCATCTTCGGCATGCCGCAGCATACGGACTCTATCACCCAGAATCGCGCCGCCGGAAAAGGGGCTTGTCGGATCAACTGCCAGCACACCAACGGTTTTGCTGAGCTTGCGCATCTGGGCAATTAAAGCATCGGTCAACGTGCTTTTGCCTGCTCCGGGTGAACCGGTAATGCCGATAATAAAAGATTTGCCTGTGTGCGGGAAAAGCTTTTTCAGGCGCACCCGGGCGTGAGGTAGCTTATCTTCCAGATCCCGAATCAGGCGCGAGGCGAGGCGAACATCGCCCGCGCATATTTTATTTGCTGTTTCCATTAGCATTCCAGTCAATTACTAGTGTGGCTGTATATTTGTCCTAATCCATTCAACGATGGAATCAAGAGTAGCACCTGGTGTGAAAATAGCTTTAATGCCTGCATCGTAGAGCATTGGAAAATCAGCTTCGGGGATAATTCCTCCGCCAATAACGGTAATGTCGCCAGCATCTTTTTGCCTTAAGAGTTCGACAACGCGTGGGAAAAGGGCGCGATGTGCGCCTGAGAGGCAGCTTAACCCCAGCAGATCAACATCTTCCTGAATTGCCGCTGCCGCGACCTGTTCCGGTGTTTGATGACAGCCTGTATAAATAACCTCAAAACCGGCGTCACGAAAGCACCGCGCAAGAATGCGGGCTCCACGGTCGTGTCCGTCTAAGCCCGGCTTGGCGACCATCACTCTAATTTTTCTTTCCTGCATAACTTCTCCTTAAAAATACAACCCGTAATAATTTCTGAACACTCAATCGGATATCTGTCGTCATTCCGGTGAAAACCGTAATCCAGTTAATGTTGTGCATAATTTCTGGATGCCGGATCAAGTCCGGCATGACAATCTTGTGGTATCTTATCAATACCAAGCAGTGCGAAGGCAGATTGGTATTACTAATATAACCCCGGGTCTCTGTACTCCCCGTACACTTCGCGGTAAACATCGCAGATTTCCTGCTGGGTCGCCAGATTCTTTACCGCTTCAATGCAGCAAGGCATTACATTTGCGCCTGTCTTGCAGGCATTCTTTATATCGTCGAGAGATTTTTTCGTGGCGCGATTATCCCTTTTGCGGCGCACATCTTTGAGCCGCTTTATCTGTTCTTCGCCAATCTTTTCGTCGATCTCCAGAAGCGGAATTGAATGCCTGGCATCTGTGACATATTTATTCATGCCGACCATAATCTTTTCTTTGGATTCCAGTTGCCGCTGATATTTATAAGCGGAATCGGCAATTTCCATTTGCGGGAAACCTTTTTCAATTGCGGCAATCATCCCGCCCATGCCATCAATTTTCTCTATATATTCCCATGCTTTTTCCTCAATTTCATTAGTCAGCGCTTCGACAAAGTAGGAACCGGCCAGCGGATCAGTGGTATTGACAACTCCTGTCTCTTCGGCAAGAATTTGTTGAGTGCGCAGAGCAATTTCCACCGCCTGTTCGGAAGGAAGGCATAAGACTTCATCGAGTGAATTGGTATGCAGTGATTGAGTGCCGCCCATAACAGCAGCCATTGCCTCCACTGTGGTGCGGATGATGTTGTTATACGGCTGCTGGGCAGTCAGCGAACAGCCGGCTGTTTGAGTGTGGAAACGCATCCAAAGGGAACGGGGATTTTTTGCCCCGAAACGGTCCCGCATGATTTTAGCCCACATGCGCCTTGCAGCCCGGAGTTTGCAAATTTCTTCAAAGAAATCAATGTGCGAGTTGAAGAAAAAAGATAAACGCGGCGCGAATTCATCAACACTCAAGCCTTTGCGGCGTACCACGTCTTCCACATATTCGATGCCGTCACGCAGCGTAAAAGCCAGTTCCTGAACCGCCGTGGCTCCGGCTTCCCGAATGTGATAACCGCTGATGCTGATGGTGTTCCAGCGGGGGACATATTTTGTACCGAATTCCACCGTATCGCTGATGAGCTTTACCGATGGGCCGGGGGGGCACATAAAAGTCTTTTGCGCGATAAATTCCTTGAGCATGTCATTTTGAATAGTTCCGCCGATTTTGGAAAGCGGCACGCCATTAATTTCGGCGGCGGCACAGTACATCGCCCAAAGGACAGTAGCCGGAGGATTAATCGTCATGGAAGTGGTCACCTGATCCATGGGAATGTCTTTCATCAGCGCCAGAAAATCTTCCAGCGTATCGATGGCCACGCCGCACTTGCCGACTTCACCCAAACATTTTGGAGAGTCGCTGTCGTAACCCATGAGAGTCGGGAAATCAAAAGCAGTGCTAAGCCCCGTCGTTCCTTCACGCAGCAGCATGCGCCAGCGTTCGTTTGTGTCTTTAGCGCTGCCCATGCCGGCAAACATCCGAAATGTCCAATAACCACCACGATAGCCGGTTACCTGGTTGCCGCGCAGGTAAGGAAATTCTCCCGGCACACCGATATGTTGCTCAAAATCTGTATCCTTAATATCTTCCGGTGTGTAGAGCCTTTTAATCTCCAGATCAGAAACAGTGGAAAAGCGCTCTTTCTGGTCGGGATTGTTCTTCAAAGCATTCTCAACTTCATCTTGCCACTTCCGGCTAAGTTCGCCGGACGCTTTCTGCGTTTTCTCAGAAAAATACACGCTTAACTCTCCTTAATGTTGGGGATTGTTCAACTTACCAATTCCGCTACGCTGCGCTTTCGTAATTGGAGTTTCACAACAAAAAAATACATGCGCAGAGGTTGTGTAAATAACTAAAGTATCATGGTTTTGTCAAGAAGTATTGAAAGCTATTTGTCAGATAAGCTGGTTGTGCTTATCTTTTTCTGAGAAACATGCTATGAGTAAAAGCAGTTGCCGGATGTGGCAAAAAAATATTTAAGGAGTTGATTTATTATGGTGTTAGATACTCACCCCGCGAAGTTTCGAGGGGGATCACGTTATGTTCTTGATGATGAATTGGCAAAGATTGTGAATATTTCGATTGCTCTGGAGATGCCTCTTTTGCTCAAAGGCGAACCGGGCACGGGCAAAACGATGCTTGCTCATGCCATCGCCGAAAGTTTGCGGATGCCTTTAATTATCCTCAATGTAAAATCCAGCATGAAGCTGATCGAAGCCCTTTATCAGTATGATACGCTGACCCGTCTTAATGACAGCCGCTTTAGTGATTCCGGTCGCGATGTCAGTAATATTGAAGAATACATCAAAATGAATAAGATTGGCCAGGCTTTTGCTGCGGATAAAAAGGTTGTTTTGTTGATTGATGAAATAGACAAAGCGGATACTGATTTTCAGGACGACATGCTCGATGTTCTGGATCAGATGCAGTTTGATATTATCGAAATTGACCGGACGATTACCGCGAAAAATCGCCCCGTGATTGTTATTA
>JBAXON010000169.1:0-7195 GCA_037133255.1 Deltaproteobacteria bacterium | reverse complement strand
ATCCTTAATTTGGCAGATCAATCCGAGGAAGGAAGTTTAGCCATCTATATAGATGAGAATATGCTTAATGCACATAATTGGTCTACCAGAAAAAAAGAAAATGGAGAATTGATAATCGCTGATGGACTTGCAGATGGACCTCATGTTTTGACAGTTGTGAACAAAGAGGGGAATTTGAAACTCGAGGGCGTAAAGACAACCGGTAAAGATGTAATCCGCGGACCTTCAGGTTGGATTAACGTTTTGCCTAATTCCGGCACAACTACCAGCCAGACAAATTATCTTAACGTGACTTTAAATACGGGACAATTGGCGCCCGGATACTATGGTGATAATATTGTATTCAAAACCAATGGTGGTGAAGAGCATGTCGAAGTGTATGTCGAAATTGTACAAGATAATGTATCCAGGATTATTGATATTTACCGCTATTCCAAAGGATTGGATTATCTGTTCACAGCAGATCCTCAGATAGAAGCAAAAAGGCTCGGCCTGAATGCCTATGTGAAAGAGGGAATAGCCTTTAGACTATTTATATCGGAAACACCGGGGACAAGAAGCTTTTATCAATGGTATAGTCAGCAGAAAAATGATCATTTTTATCATCATGATAGTAAAGGCGGTGGACAAAATCTTCAGGGATATGTGTTGCAAGGTCCTATTGGCAATATTGCAACTTCAAAGATGACCAATACTCGGGAGCTTTACCGCTGGGTTAATACCTCCACCGGCAATCATTTTTATTCTACAGATTCCAGAGGTGAGAATGTCGCTAAAAACGGATATCGTTTTGACGGTATTGCCGGCTATGTTAAGTAACGGGAAAAAATTAAGGATTTGACCTTGACAAAAGACAGCAGAGGGGATATTAGGCAAACTCTTTTTTTGGTACAGGGTTGATGGATTCGTAAAAGCAGCATTATAAGCGGCCAAAGTGGATCGTTTTTATGAATTCCCAACGTTTAAAATATGCGCCTGTAGCTCAGCTGGATAGAGCAACGGACTTCTAATCCGTTGGCCGAGAGTTCGAATCCCTCCAGGCGCACCAAGGCGAAAATGGTGGGTGTAGCTCAGTTGGTTAGAGTGCCGGGTTGTGGCCCCGGAGGCCGAGGGTTCAAATCCCTTCACTCACCCCATATATAAATTTTGCGCCCGTAGCTCAGCTGGATAGAGTCGCAGACTTCGAATCTGTTGGTCGTAGGTTCGAATCCTACCGGGCGTACCAGAAAAGAAAAAGAAGGGCCCTTAGCTCAGCTGGTAGAGCAACTGACTCTTAATCAGTAGGTTGTCGGTTCGACCCCGACAGGGCTCACCAAATATATCAAGGGGTTAGGCGCTATCAGCTTGACCCCTTTTTCTTTTTTTGTGTATTTAACATACAGGAACAAGATGGGAAGTCTGATTTAATCTCTATGATTCAACTATACGCTGCTTGGGCGGGATAGTTAATTTTTATTCGTTATTTGCATCTTGCAAAACGATGGCGACAGCATGGGACCTGTTGACAGCACCAAGTTTTTTCATTAAATTATTAATATGAAAATTAACCGTGCTTTCGCTGATATTGATGATAGCTGAAATATCCCAAGTACTTTTCCCCTGCATGATCCAGTTCATGATCTCCCTCTCACGCACACTGAGGCGACGGTCAGTAGGACATGATTTGATGACAGGCGATGCATCCAACGCTACTTCTTCTTTACGCTTAGGTATGTTGCTTGCGACAAATACACATCCAATAACTTTCCCTTGCGGATCAATCAGTTTTCGCACGCTGATCTCCATTGGCGCAGAGTGACCATCCTTATAGCTGGCACTCAGATCAGAAGTTATTTCATGAAAAACCTGTTCAAAAGCACCCCGATTGAGACTCATGATCATTTCTAAATCATCCGGATGAGTAATGTTTAACCCATTAATGCCAATCAGCTCTTCAGAATTATATCCGAGTATTTCGAGGGAATTTGTCACATATTGAATAGTGCCGTTTTCACCAACTAGAGTGATGCAATCTGTAATACCTTCCGTTATCAGACGATATTTTTCTTCTTTCTGCTTAAGTGTTTCCTTATCTATCTTGCTTGCGGTCACGTTTCTTACTATTCCTTCGATGGCGATGGCTGATCCTCTTTCATCGCACACCAGAAAATTTCTCTGTTGCAACCATCTTTCGCTACCGTCCTTATGAATGATTTTATATTCATAGAAAGGAGACATCTTGCCCTGCAATAGTAATTTCCATTGCTGTTTTAAATATGAGGAAAAATCTGGATGAATTATATTTTTGATATGTACAGGGAATTTGTAGTATTCTTCAGGTGTAAAACCAGTCAAATCGAATGAAGCGGAACTTACATATTCATACTTACCATCAGGCCAGGACATCCTGTAAATCATATCTTGAGTGTGTTCGGCAAACATACGAAATCTGGTTTCACTTTCACTCAATTCTTTTTCCATCAGGTTGCGGTAGGTTATGTCACGAAAAAATCCAGCCGTTCCGGTCATATAGCCATTTGAATCATACACGAGACGAGCTGCAAGCGATGCCACTACCTTTGAACCGTCCGGCATGGTTAAATTTATATTATAATCTCTTACATACCCGTATTTTGATAAAGCTGTCAGGAGAGCCGATCTAGCGTCGGGTGCGGCATAAAACAAAGTTGCTGGCTTGCCGATCAGTTCTTCTGGTTTCAACCCCCACTTACGGTATATGGAAGGTGAGATTAGCTTGATGTTGCCGCACAGATCAGCCTCGCAATAGATGTCTTCAAGAGACTCAAATATCGTCCGAAATTTTCTTTCGCTTTCCCGCAGTGTCTCTTCTGCCAGCTTGCGGTTGGTAATGTCTGCCATAACGGTCAGCAGATAATTCTCTTTGCCAAGCGTCATCATGACAGCGTTAAACAAACCATACCTTAACTCACCGTCTTTTGTCATTACTGACATTTCGAGATTTTCGACCCGGCCGCTTTTATTTAGTTCAGAGAAAAAAGACGATCTTTGTTCGTTAGTAATGAATTGCATTTCAGTTGAAGTGTGTCCGATAACTTCATCCCGGTTCAACCCAACAAATTTAAGAAAAGCGTTATTGGCTTCAATAAATCGCCCTTCTTTCAATGTCGTGATGCACGAGGGAATCGAGCCTTGCAGAAAAGCTTTGGTGAACTTCTCTTGCTCTGCTTTTTCTGACTTAATTTCTTCTTCGAAACGTTTAAGTATAGCATTAGATTGGCGTAATTCGTTGAGTTCTGCGATCAGTTGTTTCTGGTTCTTTCGTGAATCGTCCATGATGTTTTTCCAAAGACCTAACGGATAATTAGCACACGCCTATACCGTCTGCAGAAAGTATTCAAGCATAAAAATACCCCTCCTGTCCATGATTGGTAGCATAACCTATTATATTAGGTACATAACATGGTTATTATTTTTGATATGACAGCAAAGAGTGGATACCAGACAACTGCAGTGTTGAAATACATATAGGCACGGAAAAATTCGCCTAAGGCACTTTTAAAATATTTTGATTTAAAGTAATACTGTTATAGTAATCCAGCAAATAGAGGATGCGATGTTGCTTCACATAGAACCTAAAAAGAACTGATTTTGCGTGTGCCAAAACTTTCTTCCAAACCGACTTTCCATTCATTATTTTCTTTATACATCTTCAGTATCGCCGGTTTATCAGACTTCTTGTATTGTAAAATAACTTCAGCTTCCTTTTTTCCTATTTCACCCATTTCCCATTTGCATTGCTCCAAAGCCATGACCGGATCAAAAACTGTCAAGTAGCTGTCCCAATATACTTGAGAATTCGGACCGTTGGAGCTGAAATCATTTGCTAGGTGTTCTTTTTTAATTTCGGAATTATATTTTTTAGATGCCTTATAAACATCATTTATGATTATTTCTTTAGTCTTGGAAGTAATAGATTGCCAAATTGCTTTATAATCCTTGTTTTTCATTTGCACAAAAACATTATCCGCCGCAGATAGAATTTTATCTTCTTCGATTTCCCCGGCAAAAGCAGTTACATTCGTAGTTAAAAAAAATATACTAATTAAAACAATGATTGATTTCTTCTTCATTTTTATTGTTTTCACACTAATAAATAAAGGCGAAAGCTTAGCCTGCCATCTTGCTTAGCCTTTGCCTTTATAAACTCTTTATTGTAAATGCTTATCGCACTAAGGATGAGTATGGGTAGGGGTAACCGGATCATCGCCACCCTTCGCTCCGCCTATCGCCGCCGCCGCCGCCGCCGCCGCCGCCGCCGCCGCCGCAAGACCCGCCGCAATAGTTCCGGCGGTAAGACCACCACTTGCTGCTGCTGCTGCTGCAGCTGCTTCTGCTTCTGCCGCCGCTGCTGCTCCTCCACCTTCTGCCACTGCTGCTGCCAAAGAAGAATTACTAGCCATTAGGAAAAACAATACTAAAAATACGCTGATTACTTTTTTCATTATGTACGCTCCTCTATTCATGTTATTTTTTACTATTGGCAGCCAAATGAGCTGTAATAAATCGATTGAGCAAAACCTGCAGATCGTTATTTATCACTTGCAGATTACCAATATCAGTTATCCCGGTAACACTAATTGACCAAGTAGTAGCGATGGCTTTGATTTTAGGATTTGCTACCAGAAAAACAGCCTGACGTAATTGCAGATTAATATCATAGGCAAATATATATTTTTCTTTCTCATGGTTCAGGTATATCTGGAGCAGGCCGTTGGCTTCAAATCTGAAGAAGCCGGGCGTGCCGTAGGTTTTATGGGAGAACAGCTCCAATTGCTGCGCACAGAACTGGATAGTTCCGAAAAGGATCTTGAGGCCTACAAAAACACCTCCGGGGCAATCAGGCTCGATAGCGAGGCCATGGCGCTTATTGGCAAGATTTCTGATTTGGAAAGAGCCAGGACTGAGCTGGAAGTGCAAAAACGCGCTCTATCCACCGAATATACAGAGGCGCATCCGGCTGTAAAAACTATTACCCAAAAGCATGAAATGATCAAACGGCAATTGGCTGCTTATGAGAAAGGAATGCGTAATCTGCCCAAGGCAGAACGGGATTTGGCAAAGCTAACCCGTATATCCAAAGTCAACGCCGATATCTATACCTTCCTCCTCCAGAAGCACGAAGAAGCGCGCATCGCCAAGGCATCCACAATCAGCAACATCAATATCGTTGATCCGGCTATCGCCCCCAACAAACCAATCAAACCCAACAAGGCGCAAAATCTTCTGCTGGGATTGATTATTGGCCTGGCATTGGGAGTTGGTCTTGCTTTCTTTCAGGAGTATTTGGACGACACAATCAAAAACGTCGATCAGGTTAAACAGGTCATGGGCATGCCGTTACTCGCGGTAATCCCGCATATCTCAGTTATGGAATCCAGTGCAAATATTAAAGAAGAGATTAGTCTGATCACGCAGGCAGAGCCAAAGTCAGTAGTTGCCGAGGCCTTCCGCGCTCTTCGAACCAGCCTGCACTTTTCTTCCATCAACCGGGAGAAAAAAATTATGCTTGTCACAAGCACCTTCCCGCAAGAGGGGAAAAGCACCATTTCCGCCAACCTGGCGTGCATCCTTTCCCAGACAGGGGCACGAGTACTCATTATCGATTGCGATCTGCGCCGCTCATCGCTTCATGAAAAGTTCGGCCACGCCAAAACCCCGGGCCTGAGTGAAATCTTGACAGGAGATGTAACCTTTGCTGATGCCAAACATAATATTGGAATTCCGGGCCTTGATCTGATCAGTGCCGGGATCACACCACCAAACCCGTCAGAACTCTTAGGTTCTGAACCCATGCGCCAGTTTCTGTTGACACATCGGGAGAATTACGATCATATCGTAATTGACGCACCTCCTGTTCTGGCCGTCTCTGACGCCCCGGTTTTGACCGCGGTTGCCGATGTGGTCGTTCTGGTCATGGAGGCGGGGCGTGTTCCAATTAAACTTGCCCAGCACATGCGCGATATGCTTGCCACCATCAATGCCCCTGTCGCCGGTTTGGTATTTAACGACAAAACCGGTAAGGGTGAAAGTTACGGTTACTACGGCGGCAGTTACTACCGCTACGGCAAGGGCAAACGTTACGGCGGCGGTTATGGTTATGGTCATTATTCTGACGCTGAACAAACCAAGGACATGAAAAAAATATCCTTCTGGGTTAATAAAATCTCCCCTTTGAAAAGATTGATTAAAGAGGTCACTGCAAAAAGCAAAATCTCTTTGAATAATCTGAAAAGATTGATTAGAGAGGCCCCTGCAGTCAGCAAAATCTCTTTGAGGAAAAAGAAGTAATGACCGAAGACTGGCACTGCCATCTTCTGCCCGGTTTAGACGACGGCCCGAATACTATGGATGAGTCTGTGGAAATGGCGATAGCACTGCAAAAAGCAGGTTTCGGCAGTGTCTATTGCACGCCGCACCTGATCAAGGGCTGCTTCGATGCGGACAAATGCGCGGTGAAATCAACGCTTGCCGCGTTGCAGGCAAGGCTGCAGAATGAAAATATCGATCTCCGGATTCTTCCCGGCCGGGAGTATTATCTGGACGAATTTCTGTTCGATTATCTGAAAGATCCGTTACCTCTGGGCGAGACCAAGTATATCATGTTGGAGCTTCCCAATCATATTGCTTCAGACTATGTCATGGAAGCCTGCTTCCGGATCAAGCGCAGCGGCTTTATCCCTATGATTGCCCATCCGGAACGCTGCAGCCTGTTCGATATGCCCGAAACAGAAAAAACAGTATGGTTCCGGTTTTCCAGATCAAAACTTAATGATCAAGGCTCAAAACCAGGTCAACCTTCCCTTTTGGAATACCTGAAAGATCTCGGTTGCGCCTTCCAGGCAAACCTTGGCAGCTTTGCCGGCTGGTATGGCTCTCAGGTGCAACAGGTTGCCGCCAGCCTGAAAAATACCGAAGTCTACACCCACTACGGCACAGATGCCCATAGCGTAAGTGGAGTTCTCTTACCCACCGACAGAAAATTGCCTGGTGACCAATAGCGGAAATGGGATCTCATAACGCTTCAACGGTTTAACATTTTGAGAGCTTTGCACAACTGCACAAAACTAACAATTTTGTCTTTTCTGCTAAGGCGGGCGGCGTGCCCCTTAGGATAAATCCAGTATTATCAAGTACTTCTTAGATTATGGGTCAAGCCCGGAATGCCGAATAGGGT
>JBAXON010000168.1:0-7208 GCA_037133255.1 Deltaproteobacteria bacterium | reverse complement strand
CGGCAGCTACACCGAGGACGGCATTAACAAGATGAAGTCCCGGGGTAAAGAAGATCCGACAGGTCTTGGCCTCTTCTCCAACTGGGCTTTCGCCTGGCCGGTCAACCGCCGTATCCTTTACAATCGAGCCTCCTGTGATGTTAATGGTAAACCTTACAATACCAAGCGCAATATTCTGGAATGGAAGGGCGACAAGTGGGTGGGCGACGTGCCGGATGGTCCCTGGCCGCCTATGGCAAATAAGGAAAAGGGCAAGTACCCATTCATCATGCAGAAAGATGGTTTGGGTGCTCTGTTCGGACCGGGTATGGCTGAAGGTCCTTTTCCCGAGCACTACGAACCGCTGGAAGGGCCGCTGTCGAAAAATCCGATGTCTGGACAACTCATTAATCCGGCCATTGAGATCTTCAAGAGCGATATGGACAAGGTGGCAAACGCTGACAGCAGATTCCCCTATGTTTGCACAACGTATTCCTGCACCGAGCACTGGTGTTCCGGAGCTTTAACCCGCTGGCAGATGTGGCTTTTGGAAATGCAGCCGGAACTGTATGTGGAAATAGGTGACAAACTGGCCAAGGAAAAAGGCATTAAAAACGGCGAACGTATCAAAGTGATCTCGATTCGTGGCGAAGCGCCTTGTGTGGCGATGGTCACAAAACGTTTTAAGCCTTTCCAGGTGGAAGGCAAAACAATTCATCAGGTCGGCATGCCCTTCAATTACGGCTGGCTCTTCCCCAAAGACAGCGGCAGTGACAGCACGAATATGTTAACCCCAACCGTTGGCGACGCGAACACCTTTTGCCCCGAGTACAAGGCGTTCATGGTCAACGTAGAAAAGTTGTAGGAGGGATGCGACTATGAATAAACAAACTGAACTTGTAAAATTGATTGAAACTACCTTGTGCACCGCCTGCCGAGGCTGCCAGGTGGCCTGCAAGCAGTGGAATGAATTGCCCGGTCTGAGAACCAAACAGCTGGGCACCTACCAGAATCCGCCTGATTTGCAGTGGAATACCTGGACACTGATCCGCTTTCAGGAATATGAAGCACAGAACGGCGATTTCACTTGGCTCTTCCGCAAAGACGGTTGTATGCACTGTACCGACGCGGCCTGCGTGAAAGTATGCCCCAGCGGCTCTTTGTATTATACGCCAAATAAAACAGTGGGTATTCATCACGAAAAATGCATCGGCTGTAAGGAATGTATCGCGTCTTGTCCTTTCAATATTCCGCGCTATGACGCTAAGACAGATAAGGTTTACAAATGCGATCTGTGTTATTCCCGTATTCAGGAAAACCTTTCGCCTGCTTGCGTTAAGTCCTGCCCGACTGGTGCAATAACAATAGGACCCAAAGATGAGATGATCAAAAAAGCCTACGCAAAGGTTCAGAAATTGGGCGGCGACGCAAATGTTTACGGCGATAAATTTGTGGGTAGCACGCATGTGATTTATGTTCTGCAATTTAAACCGGAAGTATATGACGTGCTGCCGGTGAATCCGAAAGTGCCTCTGTCTGCGTTTATCTGGAAAGACTTCCTCAAGCCCCTGAGTTTGCTGGCTGCAGGTGGCGTAATCGGAGGATCCTTTCTCCACTATGTTCTGCACGGTCCTAAAAGACCAGACCCGGAAGAAGTAATACAAGAAGACAAGAAACAGGGAGGTGAGTAGCATGAAAAAAGGACTGATTAAAGTTACTTCAGGATATGAGAGATTTGTCCACTGGCTGCTGGCTATTTCCTGCTTACTTTTGTGCTTCACGGGAATGGGGATGATGTATCAATCACTCAATTTCTTTGGTGTAATTATGGGCGGTTTGCACGGCCTTAAAGAGGTGCATAACATCAGCGGAATTGTTTTCGGAGTTGCACTTCTTATGGCCATACAGATGTGGTGGAGAGAAGCCGGAATATTTGTTTTTCCGGAAGATATAGACTGGATACTAACAGCAGGCGGCTATCTATGGCATGTGGATAAAGTTCCTGAAACGGGCAAATACAATCCCGGACAGAAAATGTTTTTCCTTACTGTAGCCCTCTGTGGTTTGCTCATGATTGTCACCGGATTCTTCATGTGGTTACCAGGATTCTTTCCTTTAGGAATGGAACTATTGCGCTGGATATATCCGCTGCATGTATTTGGGTTTTTGGTTATCTTTGCTTTTTTCTTTGTTCATCTGTATCTGGGCACCATCGGCAATCCAGGAACTGTTCAGGCGATGATTACCGGCTGGGTAACCCGTAACTGGTTGAAAAAGCAACACCCCAAATGGCTCAAAGAAATGGAGCATGAAGGAACATTGATTGTTTCTGGTGAGGAAAAGAAAAAAGCTTAAACGCGTTATTGATTTATTTTATGATGTATGTGTAAAAATGATTATTGGCAAAAGCGGCGTTCATCAAGACGGTGTACGCCGTTTTTTGCTGATTACATCTGAGTTGTAAAAGGAAGGTATTTAAAATTATGATGTTCAACAGTCAGGCAGTATCCGGCATTGATCAAATCATTGAGCGGGCGATAGAACAAAACCCTCACAGCAGTGATATCTTAAAAGCTTTTCAACCTATTATTGACAGACAACGGAAATTGGTTGCATCGACTACGCTTACGAAACTGGATTATTCCGCAATTGATCAGGAGAAGCTGAAAGCCGGTGTTCCTGTAATCAAGCAGATGAGCTTATTTTCATCGGAGGAATCGTATAAAGAAATCGCCAAATCTCTTGCAGCCACTGTGAAAGTTGGTTTGCCAGCCATGGCAGAGGGAATCGATCATCTCTCTGGGCTTATTCAAAAAGGCAAGCTCAATCCCGGTGATTACTTTCAGGCTTATCCCGATGCTGGAGATAAGGTGTTGAACCGCTGGGTGGAAGAGCTGCAAATTTCCGAGTCGACGGGTTTGTTCTTGTTGAGTCTTGTGGCACGCGTTGTTCTGGAGAGCAGAGCAAAAGAGATAACAGCGTATCTCGTTGATATTCAATGGGAAAAAGGGTATTGTCCGATTTGCGGCGCATTTCCGACAATCGCTCTGATTGAAGAAGAGGGTGGTAAACGATTTCTGCATTGCAGTTCTTGTGGACAGGACTGGCGCTTTACTCGAGTGATTTGTCCTTACTGCGAAAACGATGCAGAAAAGGGAATGGATTATTATTACATAGAAAACAAAACGCAGGAGTCCGCCTTTATCTGTGAAAAGTGCAAAAAGTATTTAGTAACGCTTTATCGTACCGGAAGTCTTTTCACGCGCGATATGGATATTTCCGCGATGAGCCTTATTCACCTGGATATGATCATGCAGGATAAAGGCTACGAGCCGATGACTTCATGTGTTTGGAATATTTTGAAATAACGCGCGACAAAAGTAAATTTTCCCGATAACATAAATAGATTATTTTAAGAGAAATTTCTATGTTGACAGGAAGGTAATAGTTTTGTATTAAACGACACATTGATTATGCCATTTATGACATATATCAATTTTATCATAAATGATTTGCGGGAGAAATGTACATGTCTGATACTTTTATATTAAACGGAAAAGAGACCGGATTTGAGCCGGGACAAATGATTCTGGAAGCGGCGCGCAATGGCGGAATCGAAATACCAACGCTTTGCTATCTGAAGGGCGCGGTGCCCACAGGCGCATGCCGGATTTGTCTTGTCGAAATTAAAGGTGCTCGCTCGCTGATGGCCGCCTGTTCCACACCGGTATCGCCGGAAATGGAAGTCTTTACCGATACTGATCTTGTCCATGGCGCCAGAAAGCTAAATGTTGAACTGCTGCTTGCCAGCGGCAAACATAATTGTCTGGTTTGTGAAGCTAACGGCAATTGCCGTCTGCAGGATTTATCGTATTTCTACAAAATAACAAAATTGCGCTTCGAAGAGAGCGAGAATAAATACCCCACCGAAAATGAAAATCCGTTTATTGTCCGCGATTTCAGCCGTTGCATCCTCTGCGGGCGTTGCGTGCAGGCCTGTAATGAACTTGTTGTCAACCGGGCAATTTCTTATGGTTATCGTGGCGCGAAAAGCAAAATTATTACCGGTGGCGATCAACCTTATAATAACAGTGATTGTGTTTTCTGCGGCCAGTGCGTGGAAGTCTGTCCGGTAGGCGCACTTACCGAAAAAAAGGCCAAAGGCATGGGGCGCCCGTGGGAAACGCAAAAAATCCGTACAACCTGCCCCTATTGCGGCGTTGGCTGTCAGCAGTTACTTCATGTACACGATGGCAAGATAGCAAAGATAACAGCCGTGGAGGATGCGCAACCGAATCAAGGACGTCTATGTGTAAAAGGCCGTTTCGCTTACGACTTTATCTATTCCGAGGACCGGCTCAAAACACCACTGATTCGTGAGAAAAATGGTGAGTTCCGTGAAGCCTCTTGGGATGAAGCTTTGGATCTGGTGGCAAAAAAGTTTAAAGCGATTATTAAAAAGCACGGGCCGGATGCCATTGCCGGCGTTAGTTGCGCTCGCAGTATCAATGAAGATTCCTATCAAATGCAGAAACTGTTCCGCGCGGTAATCGGTACTAACAATATCGATCACTGCGCGCGTACTTGACACGCTCCAACTGTCGCCGGTCTGGCGACATCATTTGGTTCAGGCGCGATGACGAATTCATTTGCCGATTTTATTAAAGCCAAAATGATTCTGGTGATCGGCTCCAATATGACCGAGGCGCATCCGGTTGCGGCAACTTTTGTAAAAGATGCTGTTTTGGCCGGAGCCGAGTTGATTGTGGTCGATCCGCGGCGCACAGATCTGGTAGATTTTGCCAAGCTTCATGTGCAAATTCAAGTCGGTTCCGATGTTGCCCTGATCAATGGCGTGATGAATGTGCTCATTAGTGAAAATCTTTATGATAAAAAATATGTTGAATCCTGCACGACTGGTTTTGAAGAACTCAAAAAGAAAGCAATGGAGTATCCTCCCGAGCGCGCAGCCGAGCTCAGCGGCGTTTCTGCCGACACCATTCGTGAGCTTGCCCGGAGGCTTGCTGCGGTTAAGCCGGCAATGCTTATGTACACGCTGGGTATTACCGAGCATATCTGCGGTGTGAACAATGTTATGTCCTGCGCCAATCTCCAGATGCTTTTGGGCAATGTCGGTTTTGAATGCGGTGGAGTTAATCCTCTGCGTGGCCAGAATAATGTTCAAGGGGCTTGCGATATGGGTGCGCTACCGAATGTTTATCCCGGTTATCAAAAGGTAGACAACCCACAGGCGCGGGATAAATTCATCAAGGCCTGGAATGTTAAATCGCTACCAGAGAAGCCCGGCATGATGATGCCTACGATGATGGAAGGTCTAACCAGCGGAAAAGTTAAAGCCTTTTATGTCTTCGGTGAGAATCTGGCCAATACTGAGCCGGATATTCACCATGTCGAGCATTGTCTGGAATCTGCGGAATTTCTTGTTTGCCAGGATATATTTCCAACGGAGACTACAAAATTTGCCCATGTTATTTTACCTGCAGCCGCCTGGAGCGAAAATAACGGGACATTCACCAGTTCTGAACGTCGCGTCAACCGTGTGCGCACGGTAAGCAAACCACCCGGTCAGGCTAAGCCCAACTGGTGGATATTCAAAGAGATCGCCAAACGGATGGGACAGCAATGGGAATCCGATAGCGCTCAGGAAATATGGGACAACGAAGTGTCCGTATTGGCGCCATCTCTGGCCGGAATCAAGTACTCTCGTCTGGAAAATGATGGACTTCAGTGGCCGGCTCCCAGCATAGATCATCCGGGCACAGCCACTCTCCATAAGGACGGATGTTTTACTTGCGGCCTCGGTGTACTCAAAGCCATAGACTGGATAGCGCCTGCGGAAGTTCCGGATAAAGAATATCCATTTGTGTTTTCCACCGGCAGGCGTCTTTACCACTATCACACAAGAACGCAAACAGGACGTTCTCAGGGCATTAATGATTTGCTTGGTGAAGAAACAGCCGATATCTCAGTGGCCGATGCCGAAGTAAAAGGCATTGCGCATGGAGAGATGATTTCGGTAAAATCACGGCGGGGCGAAGTTGTCGTCAAGGCGCGTATCACCAAGGAGGTTCCGCAGGGACTGGTCTGGATGGCCTTCCATTTCCGTGAAGCCTGTGCCAACTGGCTTACCAATCCGGTCTACGATCCGATAACGCAAACCGCAGAATACAAAGCCTGCGCTGTGCGCATTGATAAACTTAAATAGGTAAGGATAATACTTCCCGTACTTAAATCGGGGAGTATTTTTTTGCAACATTATATGCTATAAAAAACACAAATCAAACGGGAAAGACAATTGTTACATGAAAAAATACCTAATTGTGGCACTAGCCCTGATTATTTTAACAAGCCCATTATTGGCATCGGCGCAGGATAAAATCTCCGTCGCTGTGGCTGCTAATTTTATTCAAACCTTTAAAGGAATAGCTGCTGATTTTGAAGCGAAAACAAAGATTAAAGTTGAGGTAACTTTTTCTTCCACAGGTAATCTGTACAGCCAGATTGTAAACGGCGCTCCCTACGATCTATTTTTATCCGCTGATGAGGAAAGACCGGCCATTTTGAGCAAAGATGGGCTGGCAGAAAAACCTTTTGTTTACGCCCGAGGGCAGGTGATTCTGTGGTCGGCCAATAAGGATTTCTGCAAGGCGGCAACCTGGCAGGACGCTTTGAAAAATGACCGGATCAAAAAGATTGCAATCGCTAATCCGCTGACAGCCCCTTATGGAGCAGCGTCTAAAGTTGCGCTACAAAAAGCCGGGTTGTGGGACTCGCAGCTTAGCAAACTGGTCAACGCCCAGGACATTGCGCAGTCGTTTCAATACGCGTCAACATCAGCGGTTGATGCCGGATTTTGTGCAATGTCCGCTACGGCAAGTCCTGACGGGAAAAACGGCTGTTTTTACGTTGTAAGGGAAGCGCCGAATATTATTCAGGCCGCCTGTATATTGAAAAGAACAACAAACCGCGCTGCCGTAGAGAAATTCACGGCATTTTTAGTTTCACCTGAAGCACAAAAAAATAAAATGAAATTTGGATACAGGTAAATGGATTACCTCGCGCTTTACGTTACAGTAAAACTTGCTTTGATCACGACCATCGTCCTGATGCTGCTTGCCGCGCCTATCGCTTATGTTCTGGCCTACTTGCGCTTTCCCGGCAAATCACTGCTGGAGGCGCTTATCTATCTGCCAATGGCACTTCCCCCC
>JBAXON010000167.1:0-7266 GCA_037133255.1 Deltaproteobacteria bacterium | reverse complement strand
TGTGCTCTTCCGATCTGTTTTAAATCGTTAGTGACGCCAGTATAAAGAGTTGAATTAATTTTATTGGTCATAATGTACACATAATATTGTTTAGTCATGTCTTTTTTACTCTGTTATACTGAGAGATTGCCGCGACGCATGAGATGCGTCTCGCAATGACACCCTTTCTCAAAGAAATAACACCGGCTCCCTCAATATCGCATCCCTCGCTTTATACGCACAGGCGGCGATTTGAGGATGGGTGTCCTTGAGCGCTGCTATTTGCCGCAGATTATCTGCTGTGCGTAAAACAAGTGATGCCATATCACCTTCAGCAATGCCCGTGAACTTGATGATTGACTCCCAGCTTCTGCCTTGTGCCCAGTAGTACATTGCGATACCAGCGGATGGCTGAAGTTTTGCTGTGGCAAATCCGGCCGCCTCCAGGCGATTGGCAAGCGGCCGCACCGCATGCACAACCTTCTTCAGCGCCTGCGTCAGTTTCGGCGGAAAGTCTTTCACCGCCAGTTTCATTTCATCATCACGATCATAGGCAAAAACAGCAACTGCCGCGGCAAGAAATTTTTCATTATCGTCCGGGAATGCATTCTCCCGCAGACACTGCGCCACAAGCAGCGGATGATCGAGGCGCAATTTTGCCGCCCAGTAACCATCGGGGGTGAGTCTGCCTGCAGAATCGACAAATCCTTCCTTTTGTAATATTTTCAGATGACGTTGAAAATCCGCCCACAGAGAACTAGACGCTGAGGTTGAAGTGCCGGGTTGCCCTTTGCTTTGCTGATAGGCGGCAAACGAGCGTTCAAATATCGCACGGACATCGCTGGGCGTCTGAGACAAGAGCAAATTAAGAACCATACCAAAATCATTTTTCAACTGGCTTAAAATATCTTCCGGCTCTCGAAACAACAAGTGACGGAGATGATTTAAATCCATAAACCTGCCACTGATTGCCAGCATGAAGCCGATATTGTCCTGCCCTCTGCGCCCTGCTCTTCCCGTCATTTGCCGGAATTCCGTAGCCGATAGCGGATTAAAATCATGCCCGTTAAACAAATCGGAATTAAAAAGTGCAATCGTACGCGCCGGAAAATTAACTCCCGCGGCAATTGTTGATGTGGCAAAAATCACCCGCACATGCCCCGAATTCATCATCTCTTCCACCAGCAGCTTCCATGCCGGCAACTGCCCGCCGTGATGAGCGGCAAGTCCTCCCGAGCGCAATGCTTTTAATTGCCTATGGCTGCTCAAAGACGGGAAACGTTCCAGCAACTCATAAAGAGTGTCATCACGGGTACTATAGTTCCCTCCGCCTTTAGCGGGATTGTTCGACTTACAAATTTCAATACACTTCGTTTTTGAAATTTGAGTCTCACGATCAAATTCTACAGAATTTGTCAGTGGCGCAAGTGATGATCGCGCCCTCAGAGCGGCATCGCATTCCGCGCGTGATTTCAAAAAGAAGATCGCCGGCAAAAGATTGAATCTTTCCAGGATGCGAATAATGCCGCCGTAATCGGGCATCTGCCTGCCATGGAAACGTCGTTCATTATCCTTTCTTAGAAAATCGGCCACAGGCGCCGCCATCTTTTTGCCATCTAAAAAAGGAAACAGGCAACCGGAAGGATGTAAGAAGATCGGATGAAGCGGCACGGGGCGTTTTTCTTCCCTGACCACAGCACATGGTTTTTTTCGAATCGCTTCGAGCCACTTTGCAATCTCATCGCCATTGCCGATTGTTGCCGATAGTAGCAGCTAATTAACGCGTACCGGCAGGTAAATCATGATTTCTTCCCAGACTACCCCGCGGTCCATATCGCCTAAAAAATGCGCCTCATCGAGAATAATCAGATCACAATTCAGGTCAAAGCCATGATGCATGGCGTCATAGAGCTGGTTGCGCAGTATTTCTGTAGTGCCGACAATGATCGGCGCTTCGGTATTTTCTTTTGTATCGCCTGTGATGATGCCGACATTCTCCGGATCAAAATGCAGGCCGAACTCCACCCATTTAGAATTGGAAAGAGCTTTGAGCGGCGAGGCGTACCAGGCACGCCCGCCTTTTTCTATCACCGATAAAATGGCCTCCCGCGCGATCCAGGTTTTACCGGAGCCGGTGGGGGCTATGACCAGACAATCTGTCTTTTTGATTGCCTCAAGTGCCTGAAGCTGAAAATCATCAGGCACAAAAGGCGCCGGGTGAGGTTTGCCGATTTGCGCCAGCACATTTTTCAGAACAGGGGAGACCTCCGGCTTTAAATAGGCAGGGGCCTCTTTTCGCTTTGGTTTACGAAAGGGAGGTGAGCTTTTGGGTCTGAAATATTTAGTTTTGCCGCTGGTTTTTTCCTGCATGATAAAAAAGTTGTAGCACAAACTGGATTAATGGTAAAGGGTGGACGACTATGTTGAACAAAGAAAAAATATTCTGGGGCTGGTATATTGTCGCTGGCTCTTTTTTTGTAATGGCCATTAATTACGGTTCTCGTTACTGCTTTGGCGTTTTTGTCGTACCTTTAGCGAGCGAACATGGCTGGTCGCGTTCAGTTATCTCTATGGCTGCGACGATCAACATGGTCGTTTATTCCGTGGGCGCAATCTTTGTCGGACGCATGCTAGATCGCATCGCCCCGCGCTGGATTATTACCTGTGGAGCAATAATCGCGGCAATTGGTTATGTTCTGACAGGTTTTATCAATACACCGCTGAGCTTTTATCTTACCTACGGTGTGCTTGTGGGATTAGGCGCGTCGGGGCTGGGCGTTGTTGTCTGCAGCTCTTCAGTCGGGAAATGGTTTCTTAAAAAGCGTGGCATTGCTCTGGGCATCGCGACAATGGGGATCAGTTTTGGAACTGTGCTGCTCACTCCACTGGCAGGTTATATCGGTAAATACTTCAGTTGGAGAATAGGGCTATTTATCCTCGGTGCTATTGTCTTTATCATCGGTATTTTTATTTCTCAAACATTGATGCGCAGAACGCGACCGGAGGCTTATGGCCTTTTACCGGATGGAGATAAAATCAATTTCCCCCACCAGAAACCAGCAATACCTGCTTTTACTAAAGTTTCCACAGCAGCTATTTTTAAGGATTCCCGCTTTTGGACAATTGCCATTTGCCATGGATTAATAATTATGGTGGTCATGGCCGTTTTTGTTCATCAAGTAGCTTATGCCATGGATAACAAAATAGAAAATATCACGGCGGCAACATCGCTGGCAGTGGTAAGTTTCGCCGGTTTTTTCGGCCAGTTTTTTTTCGGCTGGTTTTCCGACCGCCTGCGCGATCCAAAATATGTATATTTTATTGGAGTGGTAATACTACTGATCGGCACAGTTCTGCTTTTGAATGCCCAGAGCGTTCGCAGCCTTTACCTTTACGCCGTTATCTATGGCTTCGGCTATGGATCGCTTGCCCCAATTTTGCCGATCCTTGTCGCCGATCGTTTCGGCAGACATGTTTTGGGATCTATTTACGGCATGCTCACTTTTTTCATTGGTTTAGGCGGCAGCATTGGCCCAATTCTTGGCGGTATTATTTATGATAAATTCGGATCATACCAATATCTTTGGGAAATTAATGTTGCACTGCTTGCCGTAATATCCATAGTCATTTTAACATTGAAAAAAGGGAAACAGCTGGACAGTGCTCCCTGCGGTTAAATATTTCATTCGATTGCATTAAAGCATTGAACGTTTCTTTCAATATAAAAAGCAAAATAGATAATCCGGCAAGACAATAATCCGACAAAACTAAATTTTTTGTTTATATATTAATGACTTAAAAAAATGTTCATATTGCGAATAATCTTGGCACAATTATTTCATATTAGTAAAGCCAAAGAGTGATTTTTAGATTAAACATTCAGGAGGATCAGGGTTATGAAAAAGATGATGCAAACAATACTTTTGGTGGGATTTGTAATTCTAACGACGGCTTCATTTAGCTATGCACAATTTAGCGCTACTGGATCAACAGGTTTCCCCTATTTTCATCTGGGATGTTTAATTGTCGGTGGTCTGATAATTGTTTCTTTAAAGCGAAAATACACAAAAATATACTTAAGCGAAGCAATTGGATCATTTGCCCTGTACGCTGTTTTGATTGCTCTTTTCACAGTCCCCGTCGTTGATGCTTTAAAAGCGTTGATAAACTAACCAAACCCCTCCCCTCTATTTATAGTAGGGTTATTAAAGGCCCCCGCGCATACACTGGCGGGGGTTTTAAATGAGACTCAAGTTTCAGAAACAAAGTGCACTGAAACTTGTTAGTCGTAATGAGACTCGCTGAAAACGAGCGTATCGTGGTTTGAAGCGCTAGTCGAATTATCCAATAGCCGACGGCTATTGGGAATTATCCCGCGTCGCGGGATTAATGACACCTTGTTCCCCCGAAAGCAAAGCGCAGCGACGCGGGGCTTCTTCTATGTGTTAACCAGCATGGTCAAACTGCGCGATACCTCTAGTGCAAGCTTTGCAATAAAGTCAGTTTCCATATCAGGCGTGTAGCGATCGCCTACCGCGTCACCGTTATTCCAACTGCCGATAATCTGATCGCCAATACTAAAAGGCACTATTGCCAGAGACTTGACAAAATATTTACTGCTTGGAGGAAGAAGTTTGTAGAAGGGCTGTAAGTCCTTATTGACCAAAACAGGTTTCAGGCCGGCAGGAAGTATCTGAGCGAAGGTTTCCGGTGAGATTACACAAAGCCTGGTTCTCAAAACATCAGAAGATTTTATCGCCGCGATTACCGGAGCGGATTTTTCAATGTCCATCAGCGTCATCCAGACAAAAGGAACGGTAAACTCTTTCTCGATTCCCGCAAACAAAGTTTCAAAAAGTCCGGCTATTGTCTGGTCTTCCTGCATCCTTGCTGCAATCTTATTGAATCGTGCGGCAAGATCTTCATTCATGCGTTTAACATCTTCAATCTTATCCATATTTACTTATCCTTCCCAACCGGCGTAAATAATTACATGATCGGACGGTTTTTCGGCAAGCCTCGAAGCCAGATCGATTGCACAACTGCGCGACTCGGCAGCAAGCGGCTTTGTCGCCAGAATGTGATCTACACGCCAACCCAGATTCCTGCCCACAGAATCGCGCACACGATAATCAAAAAAAGTGTACTGGCCTGCTTCATCGGGATGGTGCTTGCGGTAAATATCCGTGAAGCCCCATGATTTCATATCTTCATAGGCTTGCCATACTTCAGGATTAAAAGAAACGTGCCCCAGAATTCTTTTGGGATCATGAACATCAATTTTTTCCGGCGCAACATTAAAATCACCGCATAAGATTACTTTTTGATCCGTCTGAAAATTCTTTTGCAGATATTTTTTTAAGCGACTAAGCCAGGCAAGCTTATAGGCAAACTGTGGCCTGTCCACTTCCTGACCCTGCGGCACATAGATATTTATGATGATCAAGTCGTTAAAATGGGCAACAGCGAGGCGGTCAGGATCATTAGGTTCGTCATCAAGACCAAAGCTGACTTTTTGTGGTTTTGTTCTGGAAGCAATGGCGACACCGTTATATTGCTTATTGCCACGGAAAGACATGAAGTAACCCAGCTCTTCAAATCCGTCAAACGGAAACTTAGCATCTTCCACCTTAGTCTCCTGCATGCAGAAATAGTCCGGTTTATTGTTTTCCAGCCACGGCAAAACAATATGCAGACGCGAGCGTATGGAATTTACATTGTAACTGGCAATCTTCAAGTCGTGTTGTGCCTTTCTTAAATTAAGTCAATTACCATTAATTATTTTCCCCGTCGTTTGTCAATAAATTTTCTTAATTAGATAATCTCCAACTTATACAATTTTGTTGACATTGACATGACAATTCCTTATAACCACTCAGAATAAAAATTACATAAACCGGAGGAGACAACTTTATGAAAAAATTATACATCGTTTTTACAGTAGTATCATTTTTTGCTTTTCTAGTTTCAGGCTGTGGCGGAGGGGATTCCTCCAACATCAAAATCGGCCTTATTGCCGAATTGACCGGTGATGTACCCGCTGTTGGCGCATCTTGTAAAAATGCCGCCGAATTGGCTGTTGCCGAAGTAAATAATGC
The DNA here is from genome assembly GCA_037133255.1 of Deltaproteobacteria bacterium. GTDB lineage: Bacteria > Desulfobacterota > Syntrophia > Syntrophales > Smithellaceae > FEN-1160. The sequence continues at coordinate 1,189 of JBAXON010000167.1, read as the reverse complement.
AGGAGGCATCCAGCTTGGCGATAAAAAATATAAAGTTGATTTAATCATTGAAGACAATGCCGGTAAAGCCGATCAATCCGCCTCATCAGCGCAAAAGCTTATTACACAGAAAAAAGTACTGGCAATAGTAGGCCCCAATGCCAGCCGTTACGTTTTACCCGCAGCGGAAATCGCCGAATCAAGCAAAGTTGTTTTGATTACACCATGGTCAACCGCGCCGAAAGCTACGCTTGATTCCAAAACCGGCGCTCCCAAAAAATATGTCTTTCGCCCTTGTTTTATTGACCCTTTTCAGGGACGCGTAGTCGCCAAATTTACTTTGGATAATCTAAAAATAAAAAAAGCCGCAGTGCTCTACGATGTCGCTTCGGAATACAATAAAGGCATCGCTGAAATTTTCAAAGAAGTCTATGAGCAAAATGGCGGCAAAGTAGTTGCCTTTGAAACCTACACCACCAATGATAAAGATTTTTCTTCCCAATTAACAAAAATTAAAAAAACAGCACCGCAAATCATTTTCCTGCCCAACTACTACAGCGAAGTACCTTTGCAAATCCAGCAGGCCAAGCGTCTGGGTATAAAGGTTCCTTTTATCGGTTCTGATTCCTGGGGCAGCGAAGAGCTGATTAAACTCTGCGGCAAAGATTGCGATGATTATTATTTCAGCACTCATTATGCCGCTGATGCCGCGCTTCCTGCAACTAAAAAGTTTATTGAAGCTTACAAGGCAAAATACGGCACCACGCCAGATGATGTTGCCGCCCTGACTTATGATGCTTTCGGACTGCTCTGGCAGGCTCTGAATACTGCCGGTATCAATGATCGACAGGCGCTGCGGGATGCCCTCTCTAAAATCCCTCAATATGACGGTGTAACAGGCAGCATGCAGTTTAAAGAAGGCTCCGGCGATCCTATTAAGAGTGCCGTGATTTTAAAAATAAAGGATGGGAAGTTTATATGGTTTGCCAACGCCAAACCATGACGACATGGCAAAAAGTCCATATGCTGCGTTGCGCTGCATCCCTCGTCATTGCGGCCTACGAAAAGTAGGCCTCATTCCTCAGGACTTGCGCGCCTTGCCTCTGGAGCTTTTTACCAAGCCGCTTCAAAGTAAATTAATTTTGTTTCTATGGTCTATATATTTCAGCAACTTCTGAACGCTCTGCAACTGGGCAGCATCTACGCGCTG
>JBAXON010000166.1:0-7271 GCA_037133255.1 Deltaproteobacteria bacterium | reverse complement strand
CGTAAAGCAGGGAATAAATCCTAGGAAAGTAGCACCAACAAGCTACTACTATTTGCCATTCTTTATTCTCGTGCCTTTTACAAGATGGTTGTACAATAAAAAGGGGATGAAGGAAATGTTTGAAGGACATGTCAAGCATTCTCCTGCAGAAATGAAAGATATGTATTTTACTCTACTTGCTCAGGGAAAGAAATATGGGATCAAAATGCCCGTATGCGAAGGGTACCAAAAGTACGTATCTGAATATTTTCAAAAGAAAGATTAGTACATCCACTATTGATGCGGGTCTTCCGACAGAAAGGATGGCGAAATAATATGGAATGATCATTCCCGTTTCAGGCGATGTGGCCTGGATACTTCCCGAAGGGCCGAAGCCTTACTGGCGTGGTCGTATCACTAAACTCAGTTATGAATTCGCAGAATGACCTTAAATGAACAGTTGTAGATTTTTTCAAGCAATCCTTCTGAACTACACAGATCGTCAACCTCGGCGAATATGCTTGATTTCAATTCGTTATAAAAACAATCCAATCCATATTTTGTGACAATATTGCCTTGACATGCCAGACTGGCTTCCCTATACTCACTTCCAGTTCTTATCAAAGTCTCTGACAGCGGATATGGAATCTCAGACGAGCGCATAGAATTCATTCTCGGATCTGATGAATAGCACATTGTACATACTTTCAGAAGTCGGTCTCGGAACGGATGTCTACTTTACCGTCGATGTGATCGCACCGAAGGGGGAAGCGTAACAAGCGCCGGTCCCGCCGCCAGGAAATGCCCATGGAGGCAGTATCCATGTCGCCTCTTCGTGCCTCCTCCAAACGAGCGGCCCTTAGTCTTCACGTCTGGAATCTCATCCATACGTTTTTTAGGAGGTCTTTATGTTGCGTCGCAAATCCTGTTGGTTGCCTGTGGCGGCGTTATTGTGCCTGCTGACGGCTGTTCCAGCCCTAGGGGCGGATGGCGGAAAGACGCGGGACGTTCGCATTCCGGGAACGGGCCTGGTCCTTCGCGTGGCTCAGGGAGTCGCTGTCTGGCCAGAAAAACCTGCCCAGCTAGACGGCGCGACTCTTTATGTGGCTGTGGAAACCATCCAGTCTTTCCCCCGGAACGGCGTCGTTGTCAGGGCTGACGTCATAGCCCAGCGCGCCGCCCTGGCCAAGGGCCAAGCCGAGGTGGCAGAAAACTGGGAAGAGACCGGGCTGTCCGAGGTCGTGTCCCTGCCAACCGGCGGCTACGCCGTCATTTATCCCTTATACAGACCGTTTGAATTCTGCGCGCTGGAATTCACCATGAACGCCGCATTTTTTGTGGGCAACCGGCGAGTCACCATACGCTATAGCACCTCCCCCGCTGTCATCACCAGGGAAAACCCCACCTATTTCAGTCACGACGTGGCCGAGAACGATTGTGACACAGACACCATCTGGAAGTATCCCGATGAGGACGACCTGGTTCTTCAGCATTTTCACGAGGCGGTCAAGGCCGGTCGCCTGGGTCCGGCCGCCAACGCGTGGTACGCCGATTTCACGGCCATCATGGCCTCCCTGCGAAAAAATCCCGCGAACTGAATGAGGGCTAAAGCCTGTGGGAAGAAAGAGCAGGGCGGATGGTGGTATATGCAAATTCCACAATCGGTATCTCTTACCTGTACATAGTTGTTCGGGTTTCATGCTGAAGCCACCATAATACATTATCCAATTTTTTATCACTATCTACACCGCTTATAAGTAGAAATCTGTAATTCAATTTCACACTGAAAAGTGTGGATAGGTAGGTATAGTCAACAAGCGTATAACTTCCTATACTACACAAAACATTAACCTCGATGAAGATGCAGGATTTCAAACGGTAAGCAGCATCTGATGGTCTATTTTCCATTGACATTTCAATGAGTATTGGGTAGCTTACATAATAGTTTTTTTCACACAACAAGAGAATCGCCCATTTTTGTTTCCAGTCAGCACAATTTGTCACAGGATGTGGAGCATTATATGAAAGATTCATTCAACACAAAGCAAAAAATAAAAAACTAGAAAAATCAGAAACAAAGTGCAAACTGGTGTAAGAGGCACTTCATCAACGAAAAAGCCCTTTCAACTGAAACAGCTATCCGGCAAGATCAGGGAGATGCTGAAAATATAAAATTATAGATAATTGACCATTGCTATTATTTCAAAGAGGTTGATTCGAGATATGATGAACAAGTATAATAATAATATAATCGGACGTCTTTTTGATTTTATGGCGCAGAAGGTATGTTTCACCTTCGCTGTCAGTTTTATTTCCGTCCTCGGTGCCAGTGCCGCTATACCAGGCATGATTTTAATTTGGGCGACAATCCCGTATAAAAACCCCTCCTACTTTCACTCGGAGGTTATCCTAAGTATCTTTCTGCTTTTCATATTCGCTCTTATTCACTGGTTTCTTTATGGCCTTGGCAGGCTTTGGGATAAACGATGGGAACTAAGTAGCCTGCGTGCTTTGAATGATCATGTAAAGGATTCCCGGATCTTACCTACCATCCCTACATCTGTCTTAAAAGAGATATCTGATTTGTTGGAGAGGTTTCCCGGTAGGAATTCCCGGATGTCATTGTTTCTGTCCACACCGGTCGTAATCATTATGACAGTAAATAATTACATAAGTTTGGGAAATCCCCTCTATGCGCTATATGTCTTTCGGGGAGGCTGCGTGGCCATGATTACCTACATCATGTTCACATATCTAATTACGGAACTTATCACATTGAATCTGAGGCGCGAAACACGGCTGCTTCTGGCCGAACGTGATGTCTGGGAAGGAACCGGTTATTCCTCAACTCTGTCGATCAAGTTCATCTTTATAATCATTCTGATGGTCACCAGCATGGTTATCACTCACGGGCTTGCTAGCACCAAGGTCGTTCATTCCGCCTTCACTACATTTGTCATCTTTACGACGGTTAATGTCATCGTTGGTATGCTCATGTGCATCCTGATCTTTGTATCCATCATGATCACTCTGCGGGAAATTGAGGCGGCGACTATCCACCTGGGCGATCAACAGGAAGCCCGTTTCATCTCTGGAAGCATTGACCGGGAATTTCTGAACACGTCTATGGGTCTTTATCACGCCGCCCGTAAGATAATTAAATTCCGTAATGATCTTCAAAACCTTAACCTGTCTCTGGAGCAAAAGGTCGAAGAAAGGACGGAACAGATCAAGGTATTGTCGCTGACCGATCCGCTGACAGGCAGCTACAACCGCAGATATCTCATCGAAAACCTCCCCGGTGAGATCAAGAAAGCACAACGTTACAAAAGTTCTTTTTCACTTGTCATCTGCGATCTGGATCACTTCAAGAAGGTCAACGACAAGTATGGTCATCAGGGGGGTGACGAGGTGCTGATAACGTTTGTACAGTCTATCAAGGGCGCCTTTAGAAATGACATTGATTGGGTCGCCCGCTACGGCGGTGAAGAATTTATCATTGCCCTGCCCGAAACAAGTGCAAATGGTGCACAGACCTTTGCTGAAAGGCTTCGGAATGCCATAGCCGACAAAGTTATATTATCCGAAGGGAAGGAAATCCGTATCACCGCGAGCTTTGGTGTGACGGGATTTGACGCACATACCTCTACGGAACTGATTTCCGTAGAAGACTTGATTCGAAAAGCAGACAAAAGCCTCTATCAGGCAAAGGCAGAGGGGCGCAACAGGGTTGTCACATGCCGCATGTAGTAATGCATTGTGATTCCATTTGTTCAGTAATTGTTTATTTTTTTATAGATGTTTTACTGAAACAAACAAATCATCACCCTCGACAAAAATGCAGCACTTCAATTCATAATAAACACAATTCACGCCCATCGACAATCATCAACGTCACACATTTTGCGGTCTATATTTCCTTGACATACTAGCGTGGCTTCCCTATACTCACTTCCAATGAAAGCAAGTTCTTATCAAAGACGGGTTTGTTCTGACATAGGAAGACTTAGGCTTGGTTTCGCTACTTTAGCATTAATATCCCGTGAGATTGCCTCTGTCCCGTAATATTTCACTGACTCAAGTGTATTTTTTCCGCCGCGGGAAGGAATAATTTTGAAAAAAACTTGTTAGAAGTTGATGATTATTTATTGAATTCATCTATCGACGTTCTTATTATTCATTAATCATTACTTTTTAAACTATAGGAAATCCCATGAAATACGAAATTGACCACAACATCCTCGAATCCCTGCTCACCCTTGCATCAGTCATCGAAGCACGCGATGTATATACCGGGGGCCATACCTGGCGGGTCAGCCAGTATGCCACTTTGCTGGCTAGGAAAACAGGTTTAAAAAAGGATGAGATTTTTCTTTCATCACTAGGGGGCATGATCCACGACATTGGCAAGGTTGGTGTACCCGACGCGATCCTCAATAAACGGGGACCCCTTGACGAAAAGGAATTCGAAATTATTAAAAACCACCCGACCATCGGAAATACCATAATTGAAAAACACCCCCTTTACGACCTGGTTCAGATGTCGGTTAACGAACATCACGAAAGGCTTGACGGCAAAGGATATCCTCTCGCGGTCACAGAACTGACGATCTTCGGAAAAATTGTCAGCATTAGCGACGCTTTTGATGCGATGACCAGCGATCGTTCCTACCGGAAAGGTATGAGCAAGGAACAGGCATGCATCCTACTTACAGAGGCGAAAGAGACCCAGTTCGACAAAAATCTGGCTGAACTATTCATTGGCCTGTGTTCTGCCGGAGATCTTGACCCCGTCATCGGACATGCGGGAGAGAACAAACGGATGTTAAATTGTTCCCAGTGTGGACCAATCGTGGTACCTCCGGATTCACTAACAAATGGCGACAAGGTGGTCTGCCCCAATTGTATGGTGCATTTTGTCGCCCATCATAAAATGGACACGTTTGAGCTCGAGTATACGGACATGAAATCATCGGTATACTTACCAAAATCTGACCATGACTGCATTTCACATTTTTTGGGATACTCTCCGCGTAAAATACTTGCAAACCTGAAAGTACACTGTAAAAATTGTCAGCCGTCGCATAATTCTCTTCCGTCCTGCAAGCCGCATTGCAGTTGAAAATCATTGCCGATTTGCAGATCGAGATAAGACCAACCCACTTTTCTTTACTGAAGCCTTCCTAAAATACACAGAGCGGCAACCTTGAAGAATATGCATGCTTTCAAGTGGTAAGCAGCATCTGACGGTCCTATTTTCCATTTGACATTTCCATGGGTATTCGATAGATTACGAAAAAGTTTATTCATGCAACAAGAGAATCACCTTTTCCCCCAGCCAGCATCATTTACCACGATAGGGGACATAAAATGAAGGATTCATCCGGGACAAAGCAGAAAATTCAGAAGCTGGAAAAAACAGAAACAGCATATATGATGGCGGAAGATGCTCTGCGGGCAAGTGAGGATAATTTTCGCCGGTTTCTGGATGAGTCTCCACTGGGCGTGCGCATAGTGGCCGCGAGAGGTGAAACCCTTTATGCCAATCGGGCCATCCTGGATTTTTATGGCTATGACAGCATCGAAGAATTGAAAACAACCCCCGTGGAAAAGCGCTATACCAGGGAGAGCTTTGCCGAGTACCAGATCAGACGAAAGAAAAGAAAGGGTGGGGTTGATAGTACTTCTGAATACGAAATAAGCATCATCCATAAAAATGGTGAAATCCGTCATCTGCAAGTCTATCGCAAAGAAATACTTTGGAACGGTGAAATGCAATATCAGGCAATTTACCAGGATATTACCGAGCGCAAGAAGGCGGAAGAAGCGCTGCGGCAAAGCGAAATAAAATATCGTTTGATTTTCGAGCATTCACCTGTGGGCATTTTATACTTTGATGAAAATGGCGTTATTATTGCCTGCAATTACAATTTCATTAAAATTATCGGATCTTCACGAGAAGCGCTCATTGGCCTTAACATGATCAAGCTGCCCGATAAAAATATGGTTTCAGCTGTTCAAAAAGCACTGAACGGGGAAACCGGATTGTATGAAGGTGTATATTCATCCGTAACCGCAAAAAAGGCTACGGCAACAAGAGCTATTTTCACGCCGATGACCTCTGAAGGCGGAATCATTTTGGGCGGCGTGGGAATTATTGAAGACATTACCGAACGCTATCAGGGCGAAAAGCAACTCCAAGATACCCTCGAAAGCCTCAGAAAAGCCGTTGGCACAACCATCCAGGTTATGGTGTCCGCTGTTGAGGCCAGAGACCCCTATACCGCCGGCCACCAGAAACGCTCAGCATCCCTCGCCCGAGTCATTGCCACCGAGATGGGACTTTCACAGGAAAAGATTGATGGCATCCGCATGGCGGGGTCCATTCATGACATCGGGAAACTGTCGATCCCCGCGGAGATATTGTCCAAGCCGACAAAACTGTCTGAAATTGAGTTTTCGCTAATTAAAGAGCACGCCCTGAACGGATACGAGATACTTAAGAACATAGAATCACCCAGCCCCCTGTCGGAGATTGTTTACCAGCACCATGAACGAATGGATGGTTCAGGCTATCCAAGAAATCTGAAAGGGAATGACATTCTTATAGAAGCACGCATTCTCATTGTCGCTGACGTGGTGGAAGCGATGGCCTCCCACAGGCCCTATCGTCCCTCCTTGGGGATTGACGCAGCGCTGGAAGAAATCGAGAATAATAGAGGAATCATTTACGATAAAGCTGTCGTGGATGCCTGCTTAAGGTTATTCCGGGAAAAAGGTTTTAAACTGGAAGGAACCTGATTGCAACTTGTAATCTTTACTATAATTCCGAATCGAAAACCATTGACTTCTATGTATAGGGGAATAATCCATGAATAACAATTTGTGGAATGAGCGCGGATACCTCTTTGAAGTTCCTTTTCTGTTTATTGTTATAATAATTGTACTTTCTATTGTTCTTCCCCATTTACCGCCCTTGGGACAAAAAATATTGATTTGCCTTGCTGCTTTACCGATTCTTTTTTTTCTTTATTACATGATTGTCATCCCCGGTTGGATGCCCAGCGATAAAGGACGATTAAAGCACCCATGGAATATCATTTTGTTCATATTTATAGCCACTGCGGTCATTTTTTTCGTAATAATGTATGTTCTTCACTTTGGCGATGGCTTACCCAGCCCGATATTGCAAAATCGGTAACTTAGCAATGACATACATTGCCAAGCTTCTTCCTGTTATACGTACCAAGTATCTGTTTGACAGATAAATAGATATTGGTCATCATCTATCT
>JBAXON010000165.1:0-7281 GCA_037133255.1 Deltaproteobacteria bacterium | reverse complement strand
CCACAAATTGCCGTAATTTTATCCAATCGACAATTTTAGCGTCCTATTTCCCCTATTTTCCCTGTAATTTTAAATCACTTAATCGAGAAAAAAGCGTAAATTTTTCTTGACAAAGCAAAATTCTCTCTCTATAGTCAGCCACGTGGAGTAAAGTGGTTTATTGTGGAGGGAATTCAGTGTCTGTATTTCGTGGCCAATATCATCACAGTATCGACGAAAAGGGAAGGGTAATTTTCCCTGCGAAGTTTCGGGAATTGTTTGCCGAAAAGTATGACAACCAGATGGTAATCACCAACTGGGATGGATACTTGATGGTTTTCCCCTATGATGAATGGCGGATCATTGAAGAGAAGGTGTCGCACCAGTCAATTTTGCGCAGAGAAGTACGATCGTTCCAGAGGTTTTTTATGTCCGGGGCGGTTGATTGCAGTCTTGACGGCCAGGGACGTGTATTAATCCCGCCGGCGCTGCGCGAATACGCCAATTTAGAAAAAGACATCATCATGGCGGGCATGATTAAAGTGATCGAGATTTGGTCGAAAGAACGATTTGAGGCGGAAATGAAGAAAACCGGCGGCGATGTTGATAAGTTCAGCGATTATATGGCTGATCTGGGAATTTAGCGATGAATGGCGACTTTCATCACGAACCGGTAATGATCAAAGAAGTTATTGCTTCGCTGTTAGTAGGTAAAGCGGGAATTTATGTCGATGGTACTGTAGGGGGCGCGGGTCATGCTTTTGAAATACTTCGTCAGACGGACGCGTTTTTAGTAGGGATCGATTGTGACAATGAAGCGCTACAGGCAGCCGAAAGGAAGTTGGCCCAATTTGGTTCCCGCAAAGTACTGGTAAAGGCTAATTTTGTTGATTTGAGCAGTGTGCTTGCAAGTTTAAAAATAGAAAAGGTTGATGGTGTTCTTTTGGATTTAGGTGTTTCCTCGCATCAACTCGACGATGCTCAAAGAGGGTTTAGCTTTAATCATGAGGCAAAGCTCGATATGCGGATGGATCATGAAATAAAGCTTAGCGCGTACGATATTGTCAACAGCTTTCCCCAGGGCGAGCTGGAAAAGATCATTAGAACTTACGGAGAAGAAAAAATGGCTGGAAGAATAGCCAGGTCAATATTCCAAAAAAGGCAATTGAAGCCTATTGAAACTACCACGCAGTTAGCGTCAATTGTTGCCTCTTCCATGCCGGCAAAGTTGAAGTGGCAAAAGATTCATCCCGCCACGAGAACATTTCAAGCAATTCGAATTGCCGTCAACAATGAACTCGATAATATAAAACCGGCAATTATTGATGCTACTCGGCACTTAAAATCGGGTGGCAGGTTTTGCGTTATTTCTTTTCACTCACTGGAAGATCGTCTTGTAAAAAATGAATTTCGGAATTTAGCCAGCGGCTGCGATTGCCCCAAAGATATACCTTATTGCGTCTGCCAAAAAGAAGCAGAACTTAAAAGCATAACGAAAAAGGCCATTATTCCATCGATTGAAGAAATTGAAAATAATCCACGCGCACGCAGCGCAAAGTTGCGCGTGGCTGAGAGGATTTAATATGGCACAGTCTGCCGCAGTACAGGTTATGCCCGATGTCCGTGAGGTCAGAGGAACGTCTTTTGGTACCAGATATTCAACTTACATTATTGTTGCCATAGTGCTGATGATTGTTTTCCTGATTTACATCGGATCGCATACACGTATGATCGCGTTGGAATATAATGTTGCTGCAGAAATGAGCGCGAAAGAGCAGATGTTAGAAGAACAGAAAAGATTGAAACTGGAATATGCGATGCTCAAGTCTCCGCAGAGGATTGAAAATATTGCCAGAACTAAATTACAAATGTCCTATCCTGAAAGTGACCAGATAATTGTCTTGAAAAAATCGGGAGAATGATATGGCAATGGACGGGAAAAAATGGATTAAAGTCAGACTTGCATCCGCTCTGATTATTTTTTTGGCAGCATTTATTGTCTTGTTATTCCGCGCGTTTCAATTGCAAATACTTTCCGGTGAAAAATTAAAAAATTTAGCCCAAAAACAACATACGACAACACTCCAATTGCAGCCGGAAAGAGGGATGATCTATGATCGTAACGGTGAGAAGCTTGCCGTGTCGGTTTTAGCTGATTCTGTTTGTGCCGATCCTACTCGAATTGCCGATCCCGTTAAATCGGCTCAGAAAATTGCAGGAATTCTCAATTTAGACAAACAGGCAGTTCTGAAAAAAATAGTCGAGCCAAAAAGTTTTTGCTGGCTGGCTCGGAGAATATCTCCGGATCAGGCAGCAAATGTGGATAATGCCGAAATTGAAGGAATATTTCTGATTAAAGAGCCCAAACGATTTTATCCAAACGGACAACTGGCCGCGCATTTGCTTGGTTTTGCCGGAGTCGATGCCAATGGCTTGGAAGGATTGGAAAATAAATATGATGATATTTTAAAAGGCAAGCCCGAGAAGATGGCTTGGGGGCGCGATGCAAAAGGGAAAAAAATATTCTTACGTGTAGGGAACGATGAAGCTAAAGAAGATGAAAGCGTAAATCTTGTGTTGACCATCGACAGCAGAATTCAATATCTTGTGGAAACACATCTAAAAGAGGCTGTTGTGTCCAAAGGTGCCAAAGGCGGCATCGCTATAGTTATGGATCCTAAAACCGGAGAGATTTTAGCGATGGCTAATGAAGCGGGATTTAATCCTAATAACATCAGCGGGCTGACCCCGGAAAGGTGGCGTAACCGAGCCGTTACTGATTATTTTGATCCAGGTTCAACTTTCAAGCCTTTTTTAGTTGCAGGGGCTCTTGAGGAAAAAACCATCAGAGAATCAGAAAAGTTTTTTTGTGAAGATGGTAATTATGCAGTGGCAAACCGCGTTATTCATGAAGCTAACAAGAAAAGTCACGGGCAGTTATCCGTTCGTGACATATTGAAATATTCAAGCAACATCGGTTCAGTCAAGATTGCTCAAAAATTGGGGAAAGAAAAATTTTATAAGTACATAGATAATTTCGGTTTTGGAACGAAGACAGGTATAGATTTGCCAGGCGAGTCTCCGGGGGTGGTCCGACCGGTGAAAAATTGGACAAAAGTTGATGCTGCAACAATTGCTTTCGGGCAGGGTGTTTCTGTTACCGCTATTCAGATGATCACCGCAATGTCCGCCATTGCCAATGGTGGAGTTTTAATGAAACCGTATATATTGCGGAGTGTCACAGATAAAAGTAATATTCCCATTAAGATGTATAATCCGACTGTTGTCCGTAAAGTTATTTCTGCCGAAACGGCGAAGCGGCTCACCAATATGCTGACTGAGGTTGTCGGTGCAGTCGATGGCACGGGGAAAAATGCCAACATTGTTAATGTCGCGGTTGCCGGTAAAACAGGAACTTCCCAAAAGTTTGATTTTTCCCGTAACGTATATTCTTCGGAAAAAGTGCGCACATCGTTTATGGGATTTTTCCCTGCCGATAATCCACAGGTGGCAATTCTGGTGATATTGGATGAACCGCAGCGGGATAAATGGGGTGGTGTGGCCGCGGCGCCTGTATTTAAAAGTATCGGTGAACAAATACTGAACTGTATTAAAACCAATATCAGGGTAACGCCAATTTTTGAGCAAGGTAAGCAAAACAAAATGCAACTAGTATCGGCACAAGAAACTATCACTGCGCGCGGTGTTGAAAACAATGATGAATCCGTCATGCCGGATTTTCGCGGTTTGACAATCAGAGAGGCAATGAAAAAAGCAAAATCTAAATCGATTGAACTTAAAGTTGCCGGTAATGGTTGGGCTGTCCGCCAATATCCACAGGCCGGCAGGGTTTTAGGAGAAGATCGCGTTTGCAGGGTTGACTTTGAGGTGAGCAATTAAGGAGCATATGAAATTAAGTCAATTAGTTAATGGTGTAGATATAATAAATATTTCTGCGGATAATGAGGCCGAAGTATCCACTCTTTGTTACGCGGCCGATAAATGCGAGCAGAATTCGATGTTTGTTGCGATTCACGGACTGACGCATGACGGTCATGATTTTATTGCCGATGCGGTAAATCACGGTGCTCGTTATATTGTTTGTGAAAAAGATTTTCAGGTTCCAACCGGTGTAACAGCCATTAAGGTGATCAGCAGCAGGCGGGCATTAGGAGTGCTCGCCAAAAATTATTTTCGGGATCCCTCTGCCATATTATGTTTAGTCGGTGTTACGGGAACAAATGGTAAAACAACAACGACATATATTTTAGAATCAATACTTGCTGCGGCCGGCTTAAAATGTGGAGTTATAGGCACGGTAAATTATCGCTACAATAATAAAACATATCCCGCGGCCAACACAACTCCGGAATCGTATGAAATGCAAAAGATACTCCGGGCGATGGCGGATGATGGTGTCACTCATGTCATTGCTGAAGTTTCATCTCACGCCATTGACCTCAAAAGAATTGACGATTGTGATTTTGATCTGGGGGTGTTCACCAATCTCACTCATGAGCATCTTGATTATCATTTAACCATGGAAAATTACTTTCAGGCCAAGAAACGATTTTTTGCCGAAGTGTTACCGCAAAGCAAGAAGAGTCAGCTCCCAAAAATGATAATTAACCGCGATGATAAGTGGGGACAAATTATTTTAAAGGATGTGGCATTGCCGGCATTGACTTACGGGCTTGAAAAAAACAATTCAGTTAAGGCTGTCAACTATGAATTGTCGCTTTCCGGGATAAAATCCATCATTGATTTGGAAGGAGTTGCCATTCTCATTTCGACACCGCTCGTTGGCAAGTTTAATATTTACAACATTCTTGCTGCTGCCGCCACGGCGAAAGCTCTGCAAATTCCTGAAGCGTTGATAAAGGCGGGAATAGAAAATCTATCTTATGTACCGGGTCGACTGGAAAGAATCGATTCTTCTTTCGGCTTTACGGTTCTTATTGATTACGCGCACAAGCCGGATGCCTTAAAGCAGGTATTGCAAAATCTGGCGGAATTCAAGAAAAAAAGAATTCTCACAGTATTCGGGTGCGGCGGGAACAGAGACAGAGGAAAGAGGCCGCTTATGGGTGAGGCGGCAACATTTTACAGCGACGTGACGATTGTGACGTCGGATAATCCGCGCCTGGAAGATCCTCTTGCGATTATTGCGGAAATAGAAAAAGGAATTGATGGCAATAAAACAAAAAAAGCAGATCCGGATCGTTTGTCTGAATATGGTGGAGTTCACTGCTTTGCTGTAATTCCCGACAGAAGAAAGGCAATCGAAACCGCCATAATGGAAGCTGGTCCCGAAGACATTGTCTTGATTGCCGGTAAAGGCCATGAAGACTATCAGATTCTGGGAACTAAAAAGATATCTTTTGACGACCGGATTGTGGCGGCGATAGCGCTGGATTTGAGGAGCAAGAAATAGATGAGTAACTGCGAGCCAGTGTTTTCAATTGATCAGGTGATAAAAGCAGTAGGCGGAGTCTTGATTTCCGGAGCATCGCAAAATACTGTTTCCGGAATTTCTACGGATTCGCGTCTGGTGGAAAGAGGGAATATATTTATAGCTCTGCAGGGCGAAAACTTTGACGGTCATGATTTTGTGCGCAAGGTTGTGGAAAAAGGCGCTACCTCGGTTATCATCAGTAATACGTCAATACCGGATTTAGAAAAGTTGGATAAAGCCGTTTCGGTAATTAAGGTATCAGATACGCTGCAGGCGCTAGGCGATTTGGCGCACAACTATCGTCAAAGATTTTCTTTGCCTGTGATCGCTATAACCGGATCTTCGGGTAAAACAACCACAAAGGAGATGATGGCAGCAATTATCGGCAGTCAAAAAAATGTTTTGAAAACGGAAGGAAATTTAAACAATTTGATCGGATTGCCGCAAACAATATTTCGTTTAAGGGCGGAGCATGAATTGGCGATTCTGGAAATGGGGACAAATACTCGCGGTGAAATCAAAAGATTAACCCGGATTGCCGCGCCTTCCATAGGCCTTATCACCAATATCGGGCCTGCGCATCTGGAAGGATTTGGTTCAGTAGGTGTTGTGGCTCAAGAAAAATCAGATCTGTTTTTGAACATGCCGCAAGCGGGCATTGCTGTTGCAAATCTTGATGATGAAGCGGTGAAGATTATCGCCGAAAAATGGAATGGGCGTCGCGTCAATTTCAGCATGAGCCCTAACGCGGATGTAACCGTAAGTGACATTGAAAAAAATGGCGCCCGTGGAATGCGTTTTAATCTGATTATTAATGGCCTATCACAAAAAGTAGAAATGAAGATTGCCGGTGTTCATCATGTATATAATGCCATGGCCGCCGCAGCCTGCTCGTGGACCGCGGGAATTGATCCGGAGACAATTAGGAAAGGACTTTCGGCATTTTTACCGGTCGGCGGACGCATGGAAATGATCAAGCTGCAAAACGGCGCTTATATAATAGATGATTCTTATAATGCCAATCCGGCGTCCGTGCGGGAAGCCCTGCTGACGCTGAAGGCTCTGAAAGGCAATCATGGTGGTTATGTATTTTTAGGAGACATGCTGGAGTTGGGAGATGCCGCTTTCGAAATGCACCGCAGAATCGGGACGCTTCTGGGAACGATAGGTGTCAACGCTGCTTTCCTTCAGGGTGAATATTCGGCAGTTATTGCCGCCGCCGCAATCGATGGTGGCATGTCGCAGGAAAATATTTTCATTATGGAGAATAGCAAAGAAGGCATTTTGTTCTTAAAAAAATATTTAAAAAAGGGCGATTGGATTTTAGTAAAAGGGTCGCGCCGGATGAGGATGGAGACTATCGTTACTCAAATCTGCGCGGAATTTGGGAGTAATAAGAATATTGAAGACAATGACAAGGTTCATTAATCGGGGGGTAAATATAAATTGATCTACCATTTATTATATCCTTTGCATACAACGGTTTCGTTTTTTAACGCATTCCGTTACATTACTTTCCGGACAATTTTCGCTTCAATTACCGCGCTGCTGATTTGTCTTATCGTTGGTCCATGGCTTATTCGTAAGTTACAAAGCCTGCAAATAGATCAGCAGATTCGAGAAGACGGCCCGCAGAGCCATCTGGTGAAAAAAGGGACACCCACGATGGGCGGGGTTTTAATTATCTTTGCTGTGATGATCTCAACCCTGCTTTGGGCAAATCTTGCCATTGATTATGTCTGGTTAATATTGATGGTGACAGTTGGGTATGGCCTTATTGGTTTTTTTGACGATTACCGGAAATATGCCGGTAACAGCTCCGGCGGCAGTAATATCTCCTCCGGCGG
>JBAXON010000164.1:0-7287 GCA_037133255.1 Deltaproteobacteria bacterium | reverse complement strand
ACGCGTTGAAGTATTTCATTTTCGCCGAGGTTCACGCTTTGTGTACTTTAGGAAGTATCTATTATCTTTAAACTTACTGTCATATCAAGTGATATTCAGGACATTATAATTTTTTAAACCAATTCCAGCCAAATTCATTTGACATACGAGGCTTCTCTTCATATACTGCCGCAGCAAAAAAATTAATGCCTTATACCAAGTCGCATTCTTCGACTAACTTTGTTGGCTGCGTCGTCGGCTTCCTCGACGTATTAGTAATACGCCTGTGGAGCCTTCTCCTTGCCGTCGCGTTATTCTTTGAATGCAACTTGGTATTACAAATAATCAAGGAGAGATGTAAAAAATGAAAGCGAATTTATACGAATATCTTGCCGGCAACGAGTATCCGGGCCGCGGCATATACATTGGGAAAACACCCGGCGGCAAGAAAGCCATGATTGCCTATTTTATCATGGGCCGCAGCCTAAACAGCCGTAACCGCGTGTTTGACCATATTGAAGGCGGCATCCGCACCCTGGCTGCCGACCCTTCCAAGATGACGGACGCACATCTGATTATTTACAACCCCGTCCTGACTCTGGACAACACGACGATTGTGACCAATGGCGACCAGACAGACACCATCAGGAATTTTATGGCACGTAAAGATTTTCCCGGTTATGGTTTTGAAGCAGCGCTGAATACCCGCACCTTTGAGGACGACGGCCCCAACTGGACGCCCCGCATTTCCGGCGTGGTTGATATGCGCACAGGTGGCTACAAGCTGAGCATTTTGAAGAGCTGCGACGGAAATGAAAACAGCGTGCAGCGCTTTACCTTCGATTATCCGCAGCCACTAGCAGGCGTTGGCCACTTTATCAGTACTTACAAGTGCAATGGTACGCCGATTCCCAGTTTTGCAGGCGAGCCATTATGCGTCGCCATGGACGAGGAAAACCAAGACCAATACGCCTCCAAGCTGTGGAAAGCCTTAAACGAGGATAACAAGGTGAGTCTGTTTGTGCGCACAATTGATCTGGTTACCCAGACATACAAAGATTTAATCATCAACAAATACAAAGTGGTGGAGGAATAACCAATGATCGAATTAGCGCTTAAATATGGCTGCAACCCCAATCAGAAGCCTGCCCGAATCTTTATGGCGGATGGCAGCAATCTGCCTGCCCAGGTATTAAACGGCAAGCCCGGCTACATTAACTTTTTGGATGCCTTAAACAGCTGGCAGCTGGTGAAGGAGCTCAAAGAAAATACCGGTATGGTTGCAGCGGCCTCCTTTAAACATGTTTCCCCCGCCGGCGCCGCCCTCGGCTATCCCTTGGACGATGTCCTGCGCAAGATGTATCACATCGAAGCCGGCATGCAGCTATCTGCTCTTGCCTGTGCCTACGCGCGAGCCCGCGGCGCCGATCGCATGAGCAGCTTCGGTGACTGGATAGCGCTCTCCGACGTGTGCGATGTACCCACAGCAAAAATCATCAAGTCTGAGGTTACCGACGGCATTATTGCCCCGGGCTATGAGCCGGAGGCACTAGATATTTTAAAATCCAAGAAAGGTGGCAACTACAACGTGGTTAGCGTCGACTCCAACTATGTGCCTGCCTCCTTGGAGCACAAGCAAATCTATGGCATTACCTTTGAGCAGGGACGCAATGACCTGAAGATCGACAGCCGCATGCTGGAAAACATGGTCACGAAGAACAAGACCCTGACGGACGCGCAGAAACGCGATCTGGTACTCGCCCTGATTACCCTGAAATACACGCAGTCCAACAGCGTCTGCTACGTGCAGGACGGCCAGGTTATTGGCGTGGGCGCAGGCCAGCAGAGCCGCATCCACTGCACACGTCTGGCTGGCCAGAAGGCTGATAACTGGCAGTTGCGCCATATACCCAAGGTGCTGGATCTGCCCTTTCGCGACGATGTTTCCAAGCCCAACCGTGACAATGCCATCGACGTTTACATCGGCGATACCCCGGAGGATGTGATTGGCGAGGGCGTTTGGGCCGAAACATTCACCCGGCAGCCCGATCCTTTGACTGCGGCCGAGAAGAAACAATGGCTTGCCAAGGTGACAGGAGTTTCCCTGGGAAGTGACGCATTTTTCCCCTTTGGCGACAACATTGAACGCGCGTACCGCAGCGGTGTGACCGCCATTGTCGAGGCTGGCGGTTCCATCCGTGACCAGCAGGTTATTGACACCTGCAACAAATACGGCATTGCCATGGCATTTTGCGGCCTGAGGCTGTTCCATCATTAAATATTTCAGCCAAAGTGATAAGTCTGTGTTTTTATCTTGACAGATCAGTCCGAAATATTTAAGCAATAGTGAGATGAACGAAAAAGGAGATTGAAATGAAAAATAAGTTAATGGCGGTTATTGAGACAGAAAAGGGAACTATCCGTTTGCGGCTTTTTGCTGAAAAGGCACCGGTCACAGTGGGTAATTTTGTTAATCTTGTGCGGCGCGGATATTATAATAATTTGAAGTTCCACCGGGTTATCCCCGATTTTATGATTCAGGGCGGCTGCCCGGCAGGTGATGGACGTGGCGGGCCTGGTTATAAATTTCAGGATGAATTTGTTAAAGAATTGCGCCACGATAAACCCGGTATTCTTTCCATGGCTAATGCCGGACCGCAGACTAACGGCAGCCAGTTTTTTATCACTCATGCCGCCACACCCTGGCTGGACGGCAAGCATACTGTATTTGGTGAAGTGGCAAGCGAAATTGACCAAAATATTGTCAACCAGATTGCCCAGGGAGATAAAATATCTTCTATTTTGATTGAAGGCGAAATTGAAGAACTTATGACCGGCATCGCTCCCATGATCGAAAAGTGGAATGAAGTTTTAGATAAAAATTTTCCCAAGTTGCCGAAGGTGACGACTTAATAAGCAAATTATTCTTTCTGTATTTTCTTCATGTGATCAATGCGCTTCTGAATGAGCGCGTCTGTGCCGATATCGGTGCGGTAGGCAACATGGCCTTTGACGGCTTTCACGCCTTCTTCAGCTATAAAGCGTGCTTCATCCAGAGTATCGGCAATGCCGACAATGCCGATGGCTCGCGACGAACTCAAATACAAGCCATCTTCTTTTTTATCTACGGAGGAATAGTAAAGCCGGGCCTTCCCCACATCACCAACTTCAATTTTAGCGCGAGATGATGCCGCATCGGGATGATCGGCAGGCAGGCCATAACCTTTGGGCACAATATACTTGCAGACAGTTGCTTTTTGCTCAAATTCAATCTTTATTTTATCCAGTGTTCCGGAAATAATATGGCGGCATATTTCCACAAAATCTGTTTTTAAAAGCGGCAGGATATTCATTGCCTCCGGATCACCAAAACGGGCGTTATATTCCAGAAGCTTCACCCCGTTTTTTGTCGCAATAAAACCGCCATACATGACGCCCTTATAAGGGTTGCCTGTTTCCTTCAAGAGCGCCGCTGCGACCTGACGGGTGATATCCATTCCGTCCTCCAAATCCTGCGGCTTTAAAAAAGGCAGAGAATGATCAGCCAGAGAGTAAGAACCCATGCCGCCGGTATTGGGTCCTTTATCGCCATCAAATCTTCTTTTGTGATCCTGCACCAGCGGTGTGGCAACAACAGTTTTGCCGTCACACAGGCATTGCAGCGAAAATTCTTCGCCGTCAAATTTTTCTTCTACGATAAGCGACGAGCTTTCCGTAAGGATTTGCCGGCATAATTTCAGCGCTTCATCCTTCGTGTCAAAATGATCCCCCTGAACCAGCACACCTTTGCCGCCGGTTAGTCCATCTGGTTTGAGAACAATGCCTGTAAGTTTTTGTAAAAAAGCTTCCACTCCGACAATTGATTTAAATACTTTGAACTGCGGATTGCCTGGAATATTATATTTGCTGACCAAATTGCGGGTAAAAGATTTGGACGTTTCCAGCCTGGACAAACTCTTAGTTGGCCCGACTGCCGGAATGCCGCATGCTGCAAGCGCATCCACCACACCATTGTTGAGAGGATCTTCCGGCCCGATTATGGCAAATTGGATTTTGTTTTCTGTGGCAAAACCTGTAATTGCCTCAATATCTGCATAACTGCCCAACTTTATCTTTTCTGAAAGCGTGGCTATTCCCGGGTTATTGGCCTTCATAAAAGAAAATAATTGGGGTGATTGTCCAGATCGTAAAATAGCTTCAGCCAGGGCGTGTTCCCTGGCGCCGTTTCCTACAAGTAGTATATTGATCATTAATTAATCTCCTGGAAGTGTTTGGTAGCTTCAATAGCGGAAAATGCGCGTCAAGTCAAATAGTGGAAATCTGTACTCACAAAATATTTGTCTTTTTTCTCTCCAATCTGCTACATTAACAACCACAATTCAACATTTGATGCAAATGGAGATTTCGGTTTGGGCTTTGATATCTTTTTAATATTTATTCTTTTTCTGCTTTCCGGCTTTTTTTCTTCGGCGGAAGCTTCCCTGTTTTCACTCACGGATCTTCATCTGCACAAGATGAAATCAGATAATTATCCGTTTTCAGGCTTTGTGGGCAAATTGCTGGAAAAACCGCAGAGGTTGTTGATCACTATTGTCGCCAGTAATGAGGCGGTGAACATAATCATTTCTATTCTGGCGACTTCTTTTTTTATGGAGAAATTTGGCGCAGGTGGTCAATGGGTTTCCATTATTGTTACATCGCTGGTCATTTTGATCGCCTGTGAAGCAATTCCCAAGACCTTTGGCATTACTTATCCGATGCAAATATCTTCAACAATCTCACCCCTGCTTACACTTATTTACCGGTTGGAATACCCTGTTGTTGCTATTCTGGAAAAAGCATCTGGCTTTATCAAGTATAGCCGTGTGCAAGCTCACGATGCCGATGTTTTAATGGAGGATGAATTCAAGACTTTGGTACATGCCGGAAAACTGGCAGGTGTTGTGGATGAATCCCAGAAAGAATTGATCAGCAGAATTTTTGAGCTCGGTGATAAGCCGGTGACCGATATTATGATACCTCGTGTGGACATGTTTTGCCTTCCTATCAATATGCCTGTGCAAGAGATAATTGCCGCGGTGGTCAAAGCGCGTCACGAACGAATACCCATTTACACGGATGATCGTGATGATATCGCCGGCATTCTGCTTGCCCGTGATTTGCTTGCCACGTCAGGGCAGGGAATGCAGGGTAGTATTGAAAGGATTCTCATCAGACCTTACTTTATTCCTGAAGTAAAAACAGTCAATGGTTTGCTGCATGATTTTCAGGAAAATAGAATGCAAATTGCTATAATCGTGGATGAGTACGGCGGAGTATCCGGCATGGTTACTTTGGAGGATATTCTTGGCCATTTATTTGAAGAAGCATATAGCGGTTACAACGGGAAACATGATGATTGTGAAAGAATTGACGACAACACAAGTATTGTTTCCGGTAAAATGCCGCTGGAAGAGTTCAATAGTTTAATGAAAACAGAAATACCGCAGGACGAATTCGACACAATCGGCGGCTTTGTGCTTCACTTATTTGGCAAGTTGCCAGCCAAAGGAGAAGAAGTCAGTTATGAAGGATACAGTTTTTTAATCGAGAGCATCAGCCGCGCCAGGATATTGAAGATTAAAATATCAGCGCCAGCAGGAAAGGGGCAAAATCAAGAGCAATGAGTATATATTTGATCATAGCTGTCATTTTTATTTGTTTGATTTTGGAAGCTCTCTATTCCGGTGGCGAGATAGCGCTGATTGCGTCGGATATTAACAAAGTGAAGTCCTTTGCCAGACGTGGTTCATCTTCCGCAGGGCTGGCAGTAAAGCTGATGGAGAAACCGGAATGGTTTATTTCAACAACTTTGATCGGGACAAACCTGGCCATTATTGTTGGTTCCACGCTGGCAACAGGCTTGCTTATCGGCGCATTCGGGACAGTGCGCGGTGAACAAATTTCTATGTTTGTTATGTTGCCGACGCTTTTTGTAATGATTATGATTCGCCGGATTTTCCTGCATAATGCCGAAACAATGGCAATTCGAGTAGCTCTTTTTATCCGCGTTTCTTCCGTAATATTATATCCGCTGGCTTATCTTATTGCTCTGATATCCAAAGGTACGGTAAGCATTTCTACGGGGCAGAAAATAAATTCAAATTCTTATATTACCAAAGAAGGATTGAAGCATATTCTGGGAGAAAACACAAAAGGCGGCGATATTTTGAAAACGGAAAGGGAAATGGTCAGCCGGGTTTTTGATTTTTCCGAGTTGACCGCTGATAAAATAATGATTCCCATTTCGGTACTGACAGCGCTGCCGATTACAACCAGGATAGACGAAGCGGCCGGATTTGTTGCCGGCAAAAAATATTTAAGAATTCCCGTGTATTCGGAACAGGTTATTAATATTGTCGGCATTCTGCATTACTTTGATTTGCTGGCAGCCATTCAAAGACATAAAGATTCAGGAAATCAAACTAACGGCGAGACCATTGCTTCCTGTCTGCAAACGGAGGTGCTCTACGTTCCTGAAACTAAAAGGGCCAGTGAATTATTGATGGATCTGCAAAAAAGGCGGGAGCACATGGCCGTTGTCGTCGATGAATATGGTGGCGCTGTCGGTATTGTGACTATTGAAGATATTGGGGAAGAGATTGTAGGCAGTATTGATAACGAATATGACAGTGGTGAGAAGCTGTATAAAAAAATCACTGCCGGAAGGTATCTGATTAACGGGCGTATGGAGATGGATAGTTTAAGCCATTTATTGGCAACAAGATTTCCCGAAGGCAATTATGAAACTATCAGTGGTTTTATTATGGATAGACTGGGGAGGATTCCTAAACGCAAAGAAAGAATGGAGTACAGCGGCATTACCTTTATCATTGAAAATGCCGATCAGAAATCCATAAAAGAGATAGCGGTAATTTTCCCGGCCCAAATAAATGAAGTTGTGATTAAGTAGTTTTGCGAGGGAATAAATGTTAGCTTTTGATGTTTAGTTGCGGTATGAAGCTCACGCGCCATCCACCCTGCATTTTATTGACTGAAAGGAAGGATTTATGAAAAAGAAGATTGGAAATTCTAATGTGCTTTATCCTACGCCGGTAACGATCGTGGGAGCGCTGGTGAACGGGAAAATAAACTTTATAAATATTGCAACGACAGCTTTTTGATTGATAATTTTGCCATCTCCCGGGATCTTCAATTGGAAAGTGAAGGGCACTTCACTAGTGTTCACCATACGGATTTTTTTGGTTTTCGGGAAACTATATGAAACTCTTTTAAATTTGATTTCATGCTTATCGAAGATAAATGTGG
>JBAXON010000163.1:0-7290 GCA_037133255.1 Deltaproteobacteria bacterium | reverse complement strand
CTACCTTGGCCAATCGTTTGAACAACGTGAGTTGTTAGATCTCTCCGATGCTTGCTTACAAGCCCTGCCCATGCTCCAGGCCGTTATGCCTGCAAACGTGGTTCTGAAAAAAGATTTGCCCGCTCCGGGCCCGATTATCAGCTCGAACACCGATTACATAAAGCAGGTGCTCACCAACCTGGTCACCAATTCTTTGGAATCTATCGGTACGGAAAGTGGCACCGTTTCCCTGCGCGTTAAAACAGTTTCTCCGGCACAAATCTCCGCAGCGAACCGACATCCCATAGACTGGCGAGCGCAGGACAATGCCTACGCCTGTCTGGAAGTAGCTGATACCGGCTGCGGAATTGAGGACGAGGCCATTGAAAAGCTCTTTGACCCCTTTTACTCCACCAAGTTCACCGGTCGTGGTATGGGCCTGGCCATAGTCCTGGGAATTTTAAAGACACATAACGGAGTTCTTACAGTCGAGAGTACACCAAAACAAGGCAGTACATTCCGGATCTTTTTCCCGCTGTCTGAAGAAACTTTCCTGCGACCTCAAAAGGCTGGAAGTAGTGATGATTCCTCGATCAGCGAGTTTTCCCCCGTCAAGTCTGAAGAGGGCAAGACGGTGCTAGTAGTCGAAGATGATGAGATGCTGCGCAACATGGCCGCAATCATGCTCACAAGTCTTGGATTTGTGGTACTGGAAGCAATTGACGGCGTTGAGGCATTGGAGATATTCGGCAAGCACGAAAGTGAAATTAAGTTTGTTCTTTCCGACCTGACCATGCCACGCATGAACGGTTGGGAAACATTGGCGGCACTGCGCAAACTTCAACCTGGCATTCCGGTAATTCTGGCCAGTGGCTATGACAAAGCCCATGTGATGGAAGGCGATCATCCCGAACTACCTCAGGCATTCCTCGCCAAGCCATACAATCTCAAGGCACTACGCAATGCGATTAGTCAGGCGCTGAGTAACAAGAAGAAATGAAATATCTGATGAAAAAGAACTTTCATCGGGAATTATAATTGCGCATTTGAATTGGCAGTCCCCACTATATATCCAACCTGACTATTGCGCATCTGGAGATGCTATACGTAAGGATATACAAAGGGGACAAGTCTTTGCAGAGTTCATCTTTGTGATTGATAGAAGGGAAGCAACAGCAAAAATACTACTAAATTGAGACAAGATGGCTGTGCTTTTCAACCCTAACAAGAGAAGGGCTTTGCTAAAATTCCATTGACACACATGACAGTTTTTCTTATACTCCTTCCCAATTAGATAGAAGCAATTTCTCATTAAAGGAGTTACGCTATGGAAACCATCTGGAACATTGGCATCTCTTGGAACATCTTTTTTCAGAACCTCGGCAGTTTTCTGAAGATGCCCATGGAAGTATTCTCTTTCTTCGGGACGGAAAATTTTTTCTTGCTGCTCATACCGGCACTTTACTGGTGCATAGCGGCAAGTATCGGCCTGCGTGTCGGCATCATCCTTCTTTTGAGCGCCTCGGTCAACGACGCGCTCAAAATAGTTTTACATGGTCCGCGTCCATACTGGTATAGTACAGATGTCATCCGTTATGCAAGCGAGACTACCTTTGGCGTGCCTTCCGGCCATGCCCAGATTGCCTTTGGCGTGTGGGGTATGCTTGCGGCAAGTATCGGCAAGTGGTGGGGATGGCTGATCGCCATCCTGATCATTTTATTGATCGGCATCTCACGCCTTTATCTGGGTGTTCACTTTCCGCACGATGTAATTCTTGGCTGGTTGATAGGAGCATTATTGTTATGGCTTGTACTGCGTTTCTGGAAACCGGTCACTGCATGGCTGAAAAAGATGAGCCTGGGGCAACAAATTCTAGCGTCTTTTCTTAGCTCGCTTCTGCTTATTGCGTTTTCCCTCATCCCCTTCTTCTGGCTCAAAATTACAAACTGGCAACTGCCGCCGGCCTGGGCAGAGTATGCAAAAGATGCGGTGTCATTGAACGCCGCCTTCACTACCGCCGGGATGCTCTTCGGGCTACTTACCGGACTGGCCTGGTTCAACACCCAGGGCGGGTTTGATGCGAGTGGTTCGCTTTGGAAACGCATTTTACGCTATATACTGGGAATGGTCGGGGTGCTGGTTTTGTATCTTGGTTTGAAAGTGCTCTTTGGATTGATCGCCCCTTCCACAGAAGCTGTGCTTCCTTACATTTTGCGTTACATCCGCTATGTTCTGGTCGGGGCATGGATCTCTGCCGGGGCGCCATGGATTTTTATCAAACTGAATTTAGCCAATAAAGCCGCCTGACACTTTGCGGTTGCTTTAAAAATTGTTTGCCCAAAAAGGAGGAGCAATATGAGAAAGATCATTTTCAGCATCATTTTTTCCATGTTTTTTATTGCGGGCTTGGCTTGGAGCGCGGATTACGGGTACATGTCAAGGATCGGGACTCACCTGACTAATCCTGACAACAAGGGGAAATGCGAAACTGGCACATCGTCCTTCGTGATCAGTGGCAGGCAGTGGTGCGCGCGATGCCAGACGGGCTATAACGCCGTCCTCGAGTCGGGACAGATTTACTGCGTGCAGTGCCCCGAAGGATATAGCTACAAAATCATCGACGGCCGCAGCTGGTGCGCAAAGTAGGATAAAGTCTTAACTTAGTTGATGTTGGATTATACAAATCTTTTTGAAATTACTGCCTTTGGCCGAAGATCGCGCGGCCTACGCGGATGATGGTCGCGCCTTCTTCAATGGCCACTTCAAAATCGTCGGTCATGCCCATGGAAAGTTCTTCCATCCTGACGCCGGCAATACCCGCGCGGTTTATATCGTCGCGCAGTTCGCGAAGCGCCCTGAAGTATGGCCGCGAGTTTTCGGGATCGTCAGAATAAGGCGCCATAGTCATAAGCCCCCGTATGGTAAGGTTGGGCAGGAGGGCAACTTGTCGCACCAGTTCCAGTGTCTCTTCTTTTTCAATGCCGCTTTTGGACTCTTCTCCACTATTGACTTCAATCAGAATATTTAACTTGCGGTTGATTTGGCCAGATCTTTTATCTAGCTCTTGTGCCAGTTCCAATCGGTCAACGGAATGAACGCAGTCAAATAGTTTGACGGCATACTTGGCCTTGTTGGTTTGCAGATGGCCGATCATGTGCCATTGAGCGGTATTACCGATGATGGCGATTTTATCTTTGGCTTCCTGAACATAATTTTCACCAAGCAGAGTGAGGCCGGCATCGATTGCCCTGCCGATACGTTCCGTCTCGACGGTTTTGGTCACAGCCATTAGCTTAACCGCAAGAGGATCGCGCCCCGCGCGCTTGACAGCTCCGGCTATCCGCTGTTTAATTAAATCGATGTTGGAGCTGATCTGATTTTCCATAGAATTACCTGAAGTTCAAAGCTTTTAGATTTTTTAGTTCTTCCAATACTTCGCACAAAGGCAGGCCGATAACATTCGTATAAGAACCGCGGATTGATTTAATGAAAGAAGCGCCTTTACCTTGCGCGGCGTAACCTCCCGCTTTGTCGTACGGTTCATCACAGTTTATATACCAGTCCATTTCTTCCGGTGATATCTTTTTAAAGCGCACCGCCGATGAAATGATTTTTGTTTTATAAACTTTAGTGGAATCGTGCGCAAGTGTGAATCCGGTGAAAACCTTATGCTCCCTGCCGCTCAGCATTTCGAGCATTTCCCGCGCCTGTTTTTTGTTTTTAGGCTTGCCTAAAATCAAACTGTCAATGACCACAATTGTATCCGCGCCCAATACCCAGGCATCAGGATTTTTCGGGGCGATAGCCATTGCCTTGCTTAGCGAAAGCCTTTTTACATGCTCACGCGGGCTTTCGCCTTGCAGATATTCTTCATTGACATGAGCCGGGATGATCTTGAACTTCAACCCCACAGAACGCAACAGTTCCTGCCGTCGGGGCGAGGCGGAAGCTAAAATAAGTGGTTTTGATAAATGAATGGTCATGAGTTTGTCTCTTTTACTAATGGAATTACCGCTTTTATTCCAGATTAAATTTCACCTGTCAATTGCAAATTGTAATTGCATATTTATTCATCTTGGAGTTATTATTAATACCAAGTTGCTTTCATGAATTTTTGAAAGCTTACTTGGTATTATATAGAAATAATAACGAGGTGAATGATGAAAAAAACATTATCAATATTTTTAGCTATCATTTTCTTGATTTCTTTTTCAGGGCTGGCTTTAGCCGCTCAAAGAATTGTCCAACTATCCATTCCCGGTTGTTCCTCTTGAGGCTCCAACTCCCGGATAGGTTCTATCCTGAAAAACATTAACGGCGTGACCAAACATGAGAATAAAGGGCGTGATCTGCTGAGTATTACCTTTGATGACGAAAAAACTAACCTCAACATTATTCTGGATGAACTGAAAAAAGGGAAGTTTGTTTCTACAAGCAATCCGGTCTATATTAAATAAGTCTATAGATATTTCTTCTTTTTTGCCGCTTCCAGGGTGTCGACCACTTTTTTTACATCCTGCGATCGGCCTTTTTTGCAAATGAGCAAGGCGTCTGCTGTCTCGACTATTATTAAATCCTTTACTCCGACCATAGCGACAAGCTTTTTAGGGCTGTAGACAAGGGCGCCTTCAGTATCTGTGAAGATCGCGCTGCCGCCGCCGGTAAGTGCGTTGCCTTGATTATCTTTTGCCGATATTTCCCAGAGGGCATCCCAACTGCCTACATCGCTCCAGCCGAAATCTCCGGACATCATCAAAACATTATCCGCCTTTTCCATAACGCCGTAATCAATGGAAATCGAGGCCAGTCCCTGATAGACTTTGGGCACAACTGACGCTTCCTTTGATGTTCCCAGAGCATCTTTGATTTTCAAAAGACCGGTATTTAAATCAGGCAGGCAGCGTTCAATTTCCTTTAAGATGGTTGATGCCTTCCAGATAAACATGCCACTGTTCCAATAAAACTTTCCGCTTTGCACAAATTTCCGGGCTTTGGCTAAGTCCGGCTTTTCACGTATGGATTTCACCCGAAAGACTTCTTTGCCGGCATCCCTTCCCAAAGATTCGCCTGCTTCCAGATAACCGAATCCTGTTTCGGGGCCGGTAGGTTGAATACCGATTGTTACCATGCCTCCTTCTTTAGCGGCAACTTTAGCGGCAGCGCTGATCACCGCCAGATATTCACTGGTATTCCCGATGGCATGATCCGATGGCAGGACAACCATAACCGCGTCTGGAACTATTTTTTGGATATGCAAAGCAGCCAGTCCTATACAGGCAGCCGTATTTTTTCCGACAGGTTCAATAATAATATTTTTGGCCGGGATTTCCGGCAGTTGCCGGATTAACTCGCGGGCGTGCTTTTTTCCGGTAACAATTAAAATATTTGCCGGCGCAATCAACGGCTTGATGCGGTCAATCGTTTCCTGAATGATTGTGCGATTGCTGACGATATCGAGTAAATGTTTAGGCTTTGTTTCTCTGCTGCGGGGCCAGAATCTTGTGCCTCTTCCACCGGCCATAATGACTGCGTACATTTGCTAGGGCTCCTCTCATTTGGATTAGCTTAGCATATCACTTAATTTATTCTTTATGTATCAGTTTTTTTATGTTATCCATTTTCTTCAGCTGAATAGCAAAAAATGCAAAATTAAACAGGGGGTAAAATTGTGAGAAAGAATAATCGAATGTTTTTTATGGGACTACTTGGTACTGTCATAATGTTTGTTCTTGTACTTGGCAGTACGCAGGCATTTGCCGGCTATCCCGAAAGGCCTGTTACAATTCTTGTCGGTTTTGCTCCAGGCGGGAGTATGGATTTAAGCGCCCGGGCATTAGCCAGAGCGGCGGAAAAAATTCTGGGGCAACCCATAATTATTGAAAACAAACCCGGCGGCACCGGTACTGTGGCGCTTGCAGCCCTGCTTTCGCAAAATCCAGATGGTTACATCCTTTGCGCTACACCCAGCTCTGTGCTGATTCGTGTATCGCAAATACAGGAGGTTTCCTTTAAGGCTTTTAAAAGTTTTAAGCCCCTTATCGGCTTTGCAACGCCACCACTTGGCATTGTCGTCAAAAAAGATTCTTCGTGGAAAACTATCAAAGATTTGGTAAACGATGCGAAAAAGAACCCCGACAAAATAAAATTTGCCACCACCGGAGTGGGCAGTACAACCCAGGCCGCGGTTGATGAAATGATCGCTACCGAAAAGCTACAGATGATCCACATTCCCTATAAAGGCAGTATGGAAGCGCTCACGTCATTATTGGGTGGGCATGTAGATTTTGCTTCGCTGACTTCGGAATTGGTGCCCTCGGTGAAATCTGGACAGACTCGCTTATTGGCAGTCATGAGCGAAAAAAGATCACCAAAATTTCCCGCTGTTCCCACCCTCAAAGAAGCCGGCTATGATTTTGTAAATGATGCCGTGTTTGCCGTAGTGGCGCCTGCCAACCTTCCGCCGGAAGTGGCAAAAAAACTGGAAGCCGCCTTTGCTCAGGCAACTAAAAGCAAGGAATATCTGGAAACGCTTGATAAGATTGACATGGTGCCGGTCAATTATAACAGCAAAGAATTCGATAATTTCTTGAAAATTCATTGGAAAAAAATTAACAAGCATTTGATCGCGAGCGGACTTATTAAGGAAGCGGCAACATTGCCGGAATAAAGATATTGTTTTCGCTTGTAAGAAAACAACAGATGATTGGGCGGGAAAATTGAAGAACAAAAGAGAAATAGCAGGGCTTGTCTTTTGGCTTATAATTGCGGCTTTCGTCATGATTTCATCATGGAATCTTGGCCTCGGAGAATATAAAAATCCCGGTCCCGGCTTTTTTCCGTTTTGGTCTGCTCTATTGCTTGGCGTTTTATCATTAGCGATGATGGGAAAGATTTATTTACAAAAAGAGGCAGTGGCAATGGGGGGAAAAGTAGATTTATGGGAAGACCTTAACTGGGGTAAAAATACGGTCGTTATTGCCGCGCTTTTTGCATACTGCCTGATACTTCCCTGGTTTGGCTATCTGTTATCCACCATGGCGCTCATGATGGTACTTTTTTATGTAGGGAAAATGAAACCAAGTGCTCTCATCGCCGGCGCCATGCTGGCGGTGCTGCTGAGCTATTTTATCTTTCTTTATGGCTTAAAAACCCCGCTTCCCCGGGGAATATGGGGTTTCTAGAGAAGCCTAAAATGGAGTCTTATTGGATACATTACAAGGCTTGCTATTCGCCTTTTCCGTAGCTTTACAGCCGGATAATCTTATACTGGTTTTTACCGGTTGTGTCCTGGGAACACTGGTTGGTGTGCT
>JBAXON010000162.1:0-7447 GCA_037133255.1 Deltaproteobacteria bacterium | reverse complement strand
CAAAAACAGCTTGCATCACCCATCCGTTTTTCAAAAAACAGACCCCAGTATAAATTTACAGGTGCCGCGCTGGGACTTCATACAACGGATATTTTAAAAAGTGCAGGCTACTCCGAGGAAGAAATCGGCAAGTTAAAAGAAAACAAAACGGTGACGCAGGCATGAAGGACATGCCCCATAGATATCATAAAACGACCGGTCGCTGCTCGACCGTCACAGAAAAGTGAGGACATTATGATCATTCCGACAAGAAAAGATGTTATGCAGAAAGCCGCCAATCAAGGGTACAAGATCGCTGCGGTCATGCCGATCCACTACCCACGAGCAATACTGCGCGCGTGCGGGTTCCACCCCATGGAAGTTTGGGGTCCGCCCTTTATCAATAACCGGGAGGGAACGCAGCATTTCCCTGAATATACATGTGATATTGTTCAAAAAGCGGCTTATTTCCTGACTCAGGAACATGCCGCATCCATCGATGTGATCCTCATACCCCATACATGCGATTCCCTCCAGGGCATGGCCTCCATATTTATGGATTTCATTAAGCCGAAACAACCTGTTTTGAAGATATATCACCCCCGCAGCCATCGGGCATCGGACGTTATTTATCTGGAAAAGGAAATCAAAGTACTAACTGGTAAGCTCTCGGAGATCTCCGGTATAAAACCCACAGACAATGATATTCTGGCCGTCATGGAAATCGAAAACGAGGCCAATCGCATCTTTGCCGATATCGCCCAGCGTCGGGAAGATTTTGCCGTCACCGATCGTACCTTCTATACGTTCCTTAGATCACGGGAGTATCTGTTTGCCGAGCAGTTTATAGAACTATCGCGGGAAATGCCCACAGGAAAGGCTGATCTGAAAGGACCGGGTCTCATGATCAGCGGCATTGTTCCCGAACCGATGGATCTTTTCGATCAGATCAACCGGTTCGGTGCGCATGTGGTTATAGATGATCTGGCCTGCTGCAGCCGCAGGATTTACCAGGCCTTCAACGGTGACAATCCATATAAATGTCTTGCACAGCAACTCACATCCATGCCGCCGGATACAACGTTGAGCGCTCCTTACAAGTCCCGCTTTGAATACCTAAAAGGACAGGTGCGTAAGAGCGGCGCACGTGGTGTTCTGGTATATAACGTCAAATTCTGCGAACCGGAGCTGTTTTACGTCCCCCTTTTCGAAAAGGCCATGAAAGAAGAGGGTTGCCCCTTGCTTTTTATCGAAGGTGAGATGTCAACAGTAATTCCTGGCCAGGTTCTCAACCGTATCAATGCATTTGTGGAGGTGCTCTCATGAATTATGCAAACATGTTTAACTACCATATCATGTCCCCCGTAGTGGGCAAGGCTGTTTTACGATACCAGAGATGGCAATATGAGAACAAAATCCGTCGTAGCATGCAAAAAAACAACGATAAGTTGCTTTCTCCTCCCCTCCTTTCTACAGCCCGCATGTCGGAGATGCTTGCCAATAATTATTTTCAGGGCCGTTATACCGAAGGCGTAAAAAAAGTAGCCTGGTTTTCCTCTGGCTGCCCCATCGAAATTCTCCAGGCCCTGGACTTTTTTATTTATACACCGGACAACCATGGTGCCATGTGCGGCGCTAAAAGAGTCGCTGTGGAATATTGCGAGGAGGCAGAAAGCCATGGCTATTCGCGGGACATTTGCTCATATGCCAGGACGGATATCGGTTCTTTTCTTCTGAAGAAGACTCCCATTGGGAAAATCCCCAAGCCCGACATTATCGTCGTCTGCAGCAACATCTGCCAGACAATCATCCACTGGTACCAGGCTATGGGTGTTTATTACAATGCACCAGTCTTCATTATCGACACACCCTTTGTTTACGACAAGGCCGAGGAACATCAGATCGCATACGTAAAGGCTCAACTGGAAGAACTGATTCCCGTGGCAGAACGGATTGCCGGTAAAAAGATGTCATATCGTCGTTTGCAGGAGATATGCCGCGCCGGCAAGGAGTGTAGCAACCTCTGGATGGAGGTGCTTTTGAGAGCAAAGCACAGACCCGCTCCAATTACTGGTTTTGACGCCTTCATCCTGATGGGCCCAGTTGTAGCCATGAGGGGAGAGAAGGAATCCCTCGCTTTTTACGAGATGGTACTCCGGGAAATTGATGAGCGCATCAACAATGGCGTGGCGGCCATTAAAACAGAAAAATACCGAATCCTCTGGGACAATTTGCCTATATGGTACAGGATCAACTGGCTGTCGAAAACACTTGCCGCGCATGGCATTGCCGCCGTCATCTCCAACTATGCCTACCAGTGGGCCGAACCGGCTCTCTTCATGAACGCGGACAATCCAATCGAAGGCATGGCCCAAGCATACACCCACACGATTCTCAATAGGTCGACCGGTTACAAACTTCAGCACATGAAGCAGATGGTGGATGACTTTAGGTTGGACGGTGTTTTGCTGCATTCTGACCGTTCATGCAAACCCTACTCCCTGGGGCAGATCGACCAGCGAATGAAACTGATTCACGATATGGGCATTTCGGGATTGATACTCGAATGCGACCATAACGATTCCCGTGTTTTTTCCGAAGAGCAGGTATCCAACCGCATCAAGGCTTTTGCCGAAATGCTGGGATAAAAAATTTTGTTTTTAAAAAGTGTAGGAAGGAGGAAGTTTATGGACATTATTAAATGAAAATAATTCATGATATGGGCATTTCGGGATTGATACTCGAATGCGACCATAACGATTCCCGTGTTTTTTCTGAAGACTAGGTATCCAATCGCATCAAGGCTTTTGCCGAAATGCTAGGATGAAAGAAATTTGTTTTTAAAAGTTTATGAAGGAGGAAGTTTATGGACATTATTAAATATACTGACGAACACAAAATATTCCGCAATAGTTTACGGAAATTTCTCGACAAGGAGGTCGTTCCACGCATCGAGGAATGGGAGGAAGCGGGGATAATCCCCAAGAGCGTCTGGAAACAGATGGGGGATCAGGGATTTCTCGGAACAGGCGTTCCCGAGGAATACGGCGGCCCGGGCGGTGATTTCCTTTATTCCGTCATCATCTGCGAAGAACTAGTCAAATGCAACTTTGCGGGCCTAGCCGCGCAAATCCACAGTGATATCGTTGTTCCTTATATAATTGCGTTTGGTTCGGAGGAACACAAAAAGAAGTACCTCCCCGGATGTGTCACCGGCGACATTATAACGGCGGTGGCGATGACGGAACCCAATACCGGTAGTGATCTTGCAGCCTTGAAAACTACGGCGGTGGAAGATGGCGATTCGATCATCTTGAACGGCCAGAAGACCTTTATCAGCAACGGGATCAACTGCGATCTCTGCGTGGTTGCCGCGAAAGATCCATCAGTAGACAATCCCCATAAAGCCGTGGATCTCTATTTGGTCGAAGCCGGAACGCCCGGATTTGAAAAAGGAAAGCAGCCCAAGAAGATCGGCTGGCACAGCCAGGATACCTCGGATTTGTATTTTACGGACTGCCGGATTCCCAAAAGTAACCGGATGGGGGAGAAAGGGACGGGGTTTCTCCAACTAATGATGAAACTGCAGCAGGAACGCCTCGTCTGCGCCATAGGCGCTGTTGCCGCTGCGGAAAATATGCTGGAAGTCACCATAAAATACTGCAAGGAACGCACGGTATTCGGCAAGCCCATATCCAAGTTTCAGCATTCGCAGTTCGAGATCGTGGAGATGGCCACCGAGATCAAACTGGGACGGACCTTCGTCGACAAACTGATTATTGATCACATGGAGGGCCAGCAGGTGGTCAGCGAAGTGTCCATGGCCAAATACTGGATTACGGATATGGCATGCAAGGTTGCTGATCGCTGCTTGCAGCTCCACGGCGGTTACGGTTACTGTGATGAGTATCCTATTTCACGCTCCTGGCGGGACATACGCGTGACCCGGATCTTTGCCGGTACGAATGAGATCATGAAAATCATCGTGGCCCGATTAATGGGACTTTAGCAAAAGCGGCTTTCTGTAGCTGTTGGTCGAATAATAAGGAGAAGACATGACAAGACCTCTAGCGGGATTGAAAATTTTGGACTTCACAACTTTGCTGTTCCTCCCGCTGGCTAAACATGGCATCTTGATCGAACAGTCACAGGTTATAGCCAGACCGTGACTATGAAGGATCGCGCCGGAAATGATACCAATTGTCATGGAAGCATTAATCATAAATGTGGAGAAAACGTATGACAATAGACATAAAATTCATCGGAAAGGAATATCCAGGGTATACCTACGATGTGAGCAAAGAAAAAATCAAGGAATACGCCAAAGCGATCAAGAATCTCGATCCCCATTATGTGGATGAAGAATTCGCGAAGAAATCGAAATATGGTACCATAGTGGCACCGCCCACATTCGCAGTTGTTTTCGGCGCATTCCTGATCGAGCCTGTGTTCATGGATAAGGAGCTTAACCTGAACATGGCAATGCTTGTTCATGGCGAACAGGAAATGGATTTTTATGAAGTGGTCAAGGCCGGCGATTCCATCACCACAATGGCGAAGATAAGCGACATCAAGCACAAGGAAAAGCTGGACATCATATCGTTAGAAGTTACTTCGAAAAACCAGCACGGTAGGGACGTATGCCGGGGTGTATATACCTTTGTGGTGCGAAAATAGGAGGACACTATGCCAATAACAAAAGGGCAGACATTTCAGGATAGTGAGGTTGTTGATAAATACAGGACATTATATTATGCTGGTGCATCGGGAGATTTCCATCCTGTCCATATCGATCCCGAATTCGGGAAAATGGTGGGACTAGGGGGGGCTATACTGCATGGCCTATGTACCATGGCATTCGCAACGCGAAGCGTTACAAACCTGATCGGAGATCCCGGCAAACTCAAGAAGCTCAAATGCCGTTTCAGCGCTCCGGTAATGATAGAAGATACCATTACTATGCAGGGAACTGTTGCGGATATAAAAGACGGCCTGGGATATATTGATCTTAAAGTGACAACGCAGACGGGGGCTGAGGTACTGCAAAAAGTCGTAGCCGTCGTCGAGGAGTAAAATAATAATCAATCACCGGGGCAAGTGATGATTTGTCCCGGTGATCTTTTAATCATCTACTTGAAAAAAGTGTATCAGCGGCCATTTTTTATTGTTCACGGAAGCTTGCTGATTATGATGAAAAAGGACATCTTAAAATAAGGAAAAAATATAAGGCAGCGTAAGTCTACCGCTTGCCAAAATCGAAAGAAAGGGGTCTTCCGGCTTCGCCTTCATCCCCTTTCCTTAAGCATGGTAAAAGTGGACATATCATGTGCTACAAAATAGGATACTTCTATTTGTTGCCAACAGATTGTTTTTAAAAAGGTGAATATGCATTATCTGGGAATAGACATAGGAAGCACAACATGCGAAACGGTTGTAGTGGATAGTAGCGCAACAATTGTGGCAGCATCCATGGTACCGACAGGTGCCCGTAATTCGGAAGCCATCAGGAAAGCAATGGTTAATGTTCTTGATCATGCGGGAATCACACAACAAGATATACAACGTGTCGTATCTACGGGATATGGCCGTGAACGTGTTGAAAACCGCACAAGCGATATGACTGAAATAGCCTGCCATGCCAGGGGAATCAAGCACTATTTCCCTGAAACTGAGCTACTGATAGATATCGGCGGGCAGGACAGCAAGGCGATTCGGATTGGCGCCAGCGGTCGAGTTGTCGATTTTTCCATGAATGACAAATGTGCAGCAGGCACAGGCCGTTTTCTGGAAACAATGGCCAGGGTGTTAGAAGTGTCTATCCAAGACATAGGCAACCTTGATGTAGGCGCTGTAGGTACGCAGAGCATAAGCAGCATGTGCACTGTCTTCGCCGAAAGCGAGGTCGTTTCTCTTGTGGCTCAGGGCGTTGACACCAGAGAAATAGCTTACGCCCTCAATAAAGCCATTGCGGCAAGAACATTTTCGATGGCCAGAAGCATCGCCCACGATTTTGTCAATCTTAAGATCGCGATGTCCGGAGGGGTGGCGAAAAACAAAGGAGTCATCAGGGCATTGCAGCGGTTGTTCAAAACCGAGATTTTTATTCCTGCCGAACCGGATATGATGGGTGCTGTAGGGGCCGCGATGTTTGCCCTCGATGGTTCCGACAACAAGCCTTAGACGAAACAAGCAAGAAGTGCCCTTGGAATCTACTTAAGAAACGATAAATTTGCTTGTATATGTGTTCATAATATGCGAATAAATTAGATATAGTCAAACATGAGGATGTAGGAGTTCATGGAAAGCAGCAAGGAAATAAAAAGGGTCGTTTCAAATCAGCATATGGAAGGCAGGATAATCCAGTCCGTGGACCGGGCCGTTAAGATTCTTCTCCTGTTTCTGGAAAAAGAACGTGAACTGGCGCTCAAGGATATCGCCGCAGGAATTGACCTGCCGAAACCGACTGTTCACACTATTGTCAACACACTTGTTCAAAACAACCTTTTGGAACAAAACCATGAGAATGCCAAATACCGCTTGGGATCGGTAGTGTTTCGTCTGGGTATTCAGTACATCAGGAACAAGGATTTTCTTTCCACCGTAAGCGTCTGGGCGGAAAGGCTCTGCTACCGTTTCAACCTCTCTGTCAATGTCTCTATGCTTATCGGCAACCAGGTGGTTGTAATACACCGGGTCGATCCTAATGATGTCATCATGACGCATCCCCAGGTCGGGTCAGTTATGCCCATTCACTGCACCTGTAACGGGAAGGTTCTCCTGGCATATACAAACAGGGAAACAAGGGACACCATTCTCAAGGATTATCCGTTCACGAAGGCCACGGAAAAGACGATTTCGAACCGGGCGGATTTCGAGAAGGAACTGGAGAAGATCAGAGCCAACGGAATCGGATTCAATAATGAAGAAGGAATCCTTGGAATTAGGGCCATCGGGGGACCCATCTTCGACCACAGAGGAAAAATTCTGGCAGCCATAGGAACGACAGGCTATGCCACCTTCTTTGACGAGAATGAAATCAAAATCATTAACGACGTCAAAATGACGTGTTCGTCAATCTCCCGGCAACTTGGCTTTACGGGTCCCGTTTCGGCACCGGAAGCCTGAATTTCATCCGCCTTTTCTATATGAGCTGCGCATGGCAGGCGGTTTGATATCCAAGCCGGACTGCCCTTATTGCAATTGATTTTTTCTGGGAAATGTCCCCCTAATTTAATATTTTTTCATAATGTGTTCTAGCAATATTTTAACATCACAAACACTTACAAATTAAGTCTCGTTCCTTTTCACGGTTTTATCTACCAAATAAAACATATCTCCGTTTTGCGTTAAAGTGAAGATTACCACACAAAGTCTTGAACTTTTAGTAACTAAGGAAATTTGTGTGTTACAGGAAGCTATACGTAAAAAAATATAGAATAAAGAACCGGAATTACTAATAAAAAGAGCC
>JBAXON010000161.1:0-7452 GCA_037133255.1 Deltaproteobacteria bacterium | reverse complement strand
CTTTCCCAGAATGAATAGTTCCTTCGAGATATTTAGCCACTACTTCATTCCACGGATCGGGTAGAGTATCTTTGAAAGATAACGTGATCCGGTCATTTTCCCAATCGAGGTTGATTATTTTTGCCTCGATACTATCACCGGGAGTATAGAGGGCTTTGGTATCCTCCACTCTGCCCCAGGCCATCTCAGAAACCGGCAGCAACGCCTGTACGCCGCCGATATCCACAAAAGCACCAAAATCGCGCACACTTGTAACCGTGCCACTTACAGTCATGCCCTTTTTCAGAGTACCCTTGAGTTCAGCAATTTTTGCCTGCTCAATTTTTTGGAGAAGCGGGCGGCGGGAAAGCACAATATTGCGGCCATTTTCGGCATACTCGACAACAATAAAATCAAATTTCTTGCCTATATAATCCGCGACATTGTCGATTTTTTTCGTATCCATTTGAGAGTATGGGCAAAAGGCGTTGGCACTTGCGCTTATCTTTATCGAAAACCCGCCCTTGATTTCCTTTTCTACCATTGCTTCTAGGGGAATTTGATTCCGATAAGCGTTGACCAAAAAGTCATCAACGCTTTTGCGGGCAAGCAGTTTAGTCGTGAATAGTCTTTCGCTGTGGCGTGAAGAAAGGAAATAGGCGGTAATTGTGTCACCTTCCTTTACGGTCAGGGTGCCGTTATCATCGAGGAATTCATTTTTATCCAGATAACCTTCGCTTTTCGAGCCTAAATCTATGAATATCCATTCCGGTGAAATTTTTACTACGGTTGCCTCTGTTTTTTCACCGGGGGCAAAACGCTTCGGGGTAAGATCTGTTTCATCCAGCATTTCAGCAAAACTCTTTGTTTCTTCCATATATATGTCCTTTTAATTTTAATAAACTCGTAAAAAGTCCAAATATCTTCATACCGGCTGCAGGTGATCAGGTTACGAAGGCCGGCGAAGTACCCTTTAAGGGTATATCCAGAACTCACTGAAAGTACTGGATTCCGGATCATAACCTAAAGGTCACGCGAGTCCGGACTGACAAAACAGATTTTTTTCGACTTTTTACGATGCCTTATCTCTTGATAACACGAAAAAAATAATTTGTCTTTCAGAAAGTTAATGAGACTCAAATTTCAGAAACGAAGTGAATTGGAATTTGTAAGTTGAATTATCCAGTAAGCATAGCGAAACGGGATTAATTATCCATTAAATTTTAAAAAATATCTGGAAAACTAGATAAAAATGTACTATGAACAAATTAAGAATATATAAGGAGTTAAATGACTTATGCGTTTTGAAATTGCCCGTGGCGGCAGCGGGTTGACTTATGAAATCCGCAATATCGTACTCATTGCTAAAAAACTTCAGGAATATGGCGTGAAAATCACCTGGGAAAATATCGGTGATCCGATCCAAAAGGGTGAAAATATTCCGGATTGGATGAAAGAAGTCCTCGTTGACATTATTCGAGAAGATGCCTCTTATGCCTATTCTCCCACTAAGGGAGTGGATGCAACACGCGCTTTTATTGCCGACAGTGTCAATGCACGCGGCAAAGTTCAGATCACACCTGAGGATGTCATCTTCTTCAACGGCCTGGGTGACGCCATTGCCCGCGCTTACAGCTCCATCCAGGTGGATGCCCGCATGATCATGCCGGAGCCGACGTACTCCACCCATTTTATGGCGGAAGTACTCCATGCTTCTTTTCCGTCTAATACGTATCGGATGAACCCTTACAATAACTGGCATCCCGATCTGCGGGAACTGGAGCAGAAAGTCAAAAGCCATAAGGCGATTGTGGGCGTTCTGATTATCAATCCCGACAACCCCACCGGCTTTGTGTACCCTGTCGAAGCGCTTCAGAATATCGTCCGGATTGCCAAAGAAAATGACCTTTTTGTAATTTCCGATGAGACCTATATCAATATAGTCTATAACGGCAAAACAACTGTGCCGATCGGCGATATAATCGGCGATGTTCCCGCTATAGCCATGAAGAGTATCTCCAAAGAAGCTCCCTGGCCCGGCGCGCGCTGCGGCTGGATGGAAGTATATAATGCGGACAAAGACCCGATTTTCGCCCGTTTCATCAACACCATTCTACATCAGAAAATGTCGGAAGTCTGTTCGACAACACTGCCGCAAATGGCAATTCCGCGCATTATGACGCATCCGGAATATCAAAATTATTTGCGACAGCGCACACAGCATTATGAAAAGCTTTCCGCCATCGCCTATGGCATTTTGAAAGATGTTCCATTTCTCATTGCCAACAAAACCAACGGCGCATTTTACAACACGGTTATCTTCAATGAATCGGTGCTCAATGACCGGCAATTTCTGCCGATTGAACAGCCGGAGATAAAAAAATATATGGAAGAGCTGACAAAAGGAACAATTGAATACGACAAACGTTTTGTGTACTACTTGCTTGCGGCCACCGGCATTTGCGTGGTGCCACTGACGTCGTTTTTCACGCCTTTGCTCGGTTTCCGTATGACGCTGCTGGACAAGGACGTTGATGAATTTGAACACATCGTAAAAACCATCGCGTCCAAAATTACCGAATATATTAATTCGAGCAAATGAAAACGCAATTATTTCCAGTAACTAAAAGGAGGTAAAATATGATGTGCAAAAGGCAAGCAGTTTATAAAATCAGGGCATTTATTGCGATTTTAGCAGTTTCCTTTTTGATGGCAATACCGTCCGCCGTATTAGGTACTAATTTTGGGATTTCAAATGACCTGAACGGACTATGGGCGACAACAACCCAAGACACGACAGATGCACCGGTTATTGTTTATCAGGAAGGCAACGAGATCAGGATGATGTGCACATTTGATTTTCAGGGTAAAAAAGTGGCATGGCACAGCTCAGGCACAATTACCGGGAATATTGTAAAAACAAGGTTTCATATTACGACAAATACAAAGCCAGGAGATTGGGAAGCAGATGGAACTCACGACCTGACACTTTCTCCTGATGGTAGGCATCTTGCCGGTATTGGAAAATCGCAGTCAGGATTTTCGTATAAGATACAATTCAGACGAATTAAATAATGTTTGCGATGTTGTAAAAAAGGGCAATTGAAGCTGGATCACGCCGCACGGTGTTCCCGGCCGGACTTTTCCAGGGAGTATTCGTAATTGCCATTGTAAATACGCATCTCGCCGTGATCAATTTCGAAGACTCGATTGATGAGACAGCGCAGGAAGTGGCGGTCATGGCTGACAAGCACTACCGTGCCGGTAAAGTTTTGCAGCGCGGCAAGCAGCGTTTCGCGTGACTGGATGTCGAGATGGTTGGTCGGTTCATCAAGGATCAGCAGGTTTATCGGCTGCACCAGCATTGTTGCCAGAACAACCCGGCTTTTTTCCCCGCCGGATAGTTTGTCAATCCGTTTATAAATATCATCACCCTGAAACAGAAAGGCCGCGCAGAGATTGCGTAGCGTGCCCAGGTGCGCTTGTGGCATTGCATCCTGCACAGTCTCCAGGACTGTCTTTCGCGGTTGGAGAATGTCCATGGCATGCTGACTGAAATAACCGGGATAAACGTTTGCTCCCAGATTCATGCTGCCAGTTGTTGGGACCGCCTGACCGGCCAGAACCTTTAAGAATGTGGATTTGCCGGCACCGTTGATGCCAACCACGGCGATCTTTTCCTGACGGCGAATGATACCTGTAACTCCGCCGAAAACTGATTTTACACCCCCGTCCGGACGGGGCCAGACTTTGCCAAGGCTATCGAGCTTGACCACATCATCACCGCTTCGCGGCGGTTCGGCAAATTCAAATTTAATATTGCGCTGTTCTGCCGGTATTTCAATGCGTTCAATCTTATCAATCTTCTTGATGCGTGACTGCACCTGAGATGCATGGGATGCGCGTGCCGCGAATCGGGCAATGAAGTCTTCTTCTTTGGATAACATTTCCTGCTGACGGCGGTGGCTGGCCAGAAGCTGATCACGCCTAATTTCCCGTTCACGCAGGTAAAAATCGTAGTTGCCGCTGTAAGTGGTGATCGCGCGGTTAGCCACCTCAACAATGCGGTTGACCACCCGGTTCAGAAATTCGCGATCATGACTGGTCATTAAAAGAGCGCCTTTAAATGCAGTGGATAGCCATTCTTCCAGCCAGATGATCGATTCCACATCCAGATGGTTTGTTGGTTCATCAAGCAAGAGCACATCGGGATTGATCGACAGGATTTTGGCCAGCGCTATGCGCATTTTCCAGCCGCCACTGAATGTTTCCACCGGGTTATTGTAATCATCCGGTCCGATACCGAGGCCTGTCAAAATGATTTGCGCGCGGCTTTCCAGATCGTAGCCCCCGCGATGCTCGAACTCGGACTGAATGTTGCCATAACGCGCAAGCAGATTCGCCATTTCATCTTCGGTCATCGCCTCGCCCATGGCTGCTTCCATCTCCTGAACCTGCAAGCCTAGTTGGCTTATTGCCCCGGATGCGGATATAACCTCATGCAGCGCCGAACGTCCGGACATGGCGCCGACATCCTGAGAAAAATAGCCACAAACGACATTGCGCGCTTTGGTGATTTCTCCGGCATCAAACTCTTCTTCGCCCATGATCAGACGAAAGATGCTTGTTTTGCCCGCGCCGTTTGGCCCGACAAGGCCATTACGGCTTCCGGGCAGTATCTGAAAGCTGGCATCCCGAAACAGGATTTGCGGACCATGCTGTTTGCTGATGCCACTGAAATGAATCATATTAAGTTAACCCCTTCGCAAACTACTTTCTCACAAAACTGGGTATCAATATCATAACCGCTGAAAAAGCAAAACAATGATTTTGGATTGAAGGCTGCATTTTCGTTGAGGCTTAATATTATTATTAATATTATTCTTGACAAAAAATTAATATCTTCATAATGTGAATAAGCATTCATATTATGAATAATTATTCAAGAAAAGAATTAGTCAATGGTAAGATCTGAACGAAAAGAGCGCGAGTTCAACACTAGGCGGGCGGAAATTCTGGAGCAGGCAGAAAAAATCTTTGCCGCCAAAGGGTTTCATGATGTCACGGTGGCGGAAATCGCCAGCGCTTCAGGTTTTTCCATCGGATCGCTTTATCAGTATTTTAAAGGCAAAGATCATCTTTATTCAACGATGATCAGCGAAAAGATTGATCTGATGTACGACAAAATTCATCAGGAAGTGATATCGACAAAGAGTCTTGCCGATAAAATTGCCACGCTGATTGACGCTCAATTGCAATTTGTAGAGAATAACGCCGATTTTTGCCGCATATTTTTGCGCGGAGAAAACGAAGTTTTATCAGAAATGATGACTTCCATACGCCAAAAACTGATCGATGATTATTACCAGCATCTCTCTTTCATTGAAAAAATATTAAAAAGCGGCATAAAAAGCGGGCTATTACGATCTCTGCCACCGCGGGAAATGGCAGGGGCTCTGTCTCATTTGATCAGAGCGGCATCAGTTGATTGGTTGTTAGTGCCTTCCAAAGAACCACTGAGTTCGAAGAGGACATTTATTTTAGATATCTTTTTACATGGAGCAAAAAAACATGAATAGCAAAGCATTGTATCTGTCTCTTTTAGTTTTTACTTTACTTCCATATCAGGGTTTTGCCGAAGGACCTTTGACGCTGGAATCAAGTATTGAAATTGCATTAAAAAATAGTATCGTTTTAGACATAGCAAAAGAAGGCGTCAACGCGGCAACTGCTCAAAAAAGAGAAGCCATTACAGGCTTTTTGCCAAAGGTTAATACTTCCTATAGTTACATGCGCTTGAATGAAGCGCCTTTTTCC
Organism: Deltaproteobacteria bacterium; assembly: GCA_037133255.1. Taxonomy (GTDB): domain Bacteria; phylum Desulfobacterota; class Syntrophia; order Syntrophales; family Smithellaceae; genus FEN-1160. The sequence goes on along the minus strand of JBAXON010000161.1, from coordinate 1,656 downwards.
AAGTTTCAGGGCCTTACGGGAGTGCTTTCTAGTATGAATGGAACGGAAATTCCCGGAGGGACACAGAATAATTACAACTGGACAATAGAAGCCAGGCAGCCTCTTTTCACCGGTGGTGGATTGATTGCCAATTATCAGGCAAGCAGTATTGGAGAGGATGCCGCGCAGATTGAGGAGATAGCCAAGAAGCAGGATGTAGTGCAGGAAGTAAAGATTGCTTATTATGATATTTTACGCGCGCAGAAAATCCAAGAAACAGCGCGCCAATCGGTCGAAATGCTCACCGCTCATCGCGATGTCGCTGAAAATTATTTTAAAGTGGGAATGATTCCCAAAAACGATTTGTTGCACGCGGAGGTGGAACTCGCCAACGGCAAGCAGGCGCTGGTTAAGGCTCAAAACGCGGTCGAGTTAACCAAGGCCCGTTTCAATACCATTTTAAAACGAAAGATATTTGCTCCTGTGGAGATAGTTGATGTGCTTAAGTATCAGCCATTTGATAAACCATTTGAAGAATGTTTGAATATAGCTTTAAAAAATCGTCCGGAATTAAAGATTGCGTCGTTAAGAGCAAGGCAGGCAGGGAAGCTGGTTAATGCCGCCCGAAGCGAGTATTTCCCGACACTGGGCATTGTGGCCAACTACGGACGCTTCGGCGATAATCCTTCCGTCGCGGGCAGTGATTTTAAAGACGCGGAAAGCTGGTATGTGATGGGTGTGGCCAGTTGGAATTTATGGGAATGGGGCAAGACGAAATTCCGGGTTGATGCCAGCAGTGCCAAAGAAAATCAAGCGTTGGGTGCGCAAAGAGAATTGAACGATCAAGTCGCCCTGGAAATTAAATATGCCTCCTTGATTTTACAGGAAGCGGAAAAGCAAATTGTTGTTTCTCAAAAAGTGATCGAACAAGCGGAAGAAAATTTCCGTATTTCCGAAGAGAGATACAAGGAAAGGGTCGCCACGTCCACCGAAGTTTTAGAAGCCCAGACACTGCTTACCAAAGCAAAATCCGAATATGCAAACGCTCTGGGCGATTACAATATAAATTTAGCCAAACTGCAAAGGGCTATGGGAGCAATCTGGCCATAGCCTGCGGAGTAGTGCATACCTACGAAAGGTTTAAACAATGAAAAAACTATTATACGGAACAATTATCTTGGCCTGTGCATCTGTTTTTGCTACGGCGGCACCTGCGCAGGAATATACATTAAGTGACTTGTATCAACAGGCGCTAAAAAATTCCGAAAAAATGAAAATGGCGCAGGAAAATCTTCACATTGCTCAATACGGGAAAGACAAAGCCTGGGCCGTTTTAATTCCCAGAGTTACTGCTTTTGGCACTTACAACCGCTTTTCGGAAAGCAAGACAAGTGATGCCGGCATTATGATTCAACCTTATGAATCTGGCAACTGGGGGGTCCGCGCGGATCAATCTTTTTCTTTGAGTGTGCGTGAACTTACCGCCCTCAAAGTAGCCGGCCAGACCATCACTAAAAACCAATTTGATCTGGATGCGACAAAAACTGATTTTGTTTTGATCGTTGCTTCTGCCTATTACGATGTAATGAAAGTAAAAAAAACACTAGAAATTGCTGCTGCCAATATGGAGCGCTTAACTCAATATCGGAATTCCGTGGAAAAAAGAGTAATGGTAGG
>JBAXON010000160.1:0-7492 GCA_037133255.1 Deltaproteobacteria bacterium | reverse complement strand
CATATATCATTTTATAACTACGATACAAAGAAAAAAGATACACCAATTTTGTAATTGTCATAATAATTAAATAGGAGCGTCTGTCTGCGGAGATGAGAAAATACTTTCAGCTTCATCCACCATTGTTCAGCCAATCACATCTGTTTATTTCAGTGATTCTGCCTGATAGTGCGCGGATAGGGCTTCAATCATCGTGCCGATATTGCCGTTGATGAAATTATCCAGATCATAACGCGTCATGTTAATACGGTGATCGGTAATGCGGCCTTGGGGGAAGTTGTAAGTGCGGATGCGTTCGGAGCGATCTCCTGTGCCTACCTGGCTTTTACGCGCCTGTGCCTGTTCTGCATTGTGTTTTTGAACCATGGCATCGAGCAGGCGCGCCCGCAGAACTTTCATTGCCTTGATTTTATTTTTGAGTTGAGATTTTTCGTCCTGGCAGGTAACAACAAGCCCTGAAGGTAAATGGGTGATGCGTACCGCCGAGTCTGTTGTGTTGACGCTCTGGCCGCCATGGCCGGTGGAGCGATAAACATCAATCCGCAGTTCGTTTTGATCAATGTTGAGTTCCACTTCTTCCGCTTCGGGCATGATGGCCACTGTGACTGCGGAAGTATGAATGCGTCCCTGCGCTTCGGTGACCGGCACTCGCTGAACACGGTGGACGCCGCTTTCGTATTTCAGTCGGCTGTAAGCTCCTTTGCCATCCATTTGCGCGATGATTTCTTTGAAACCGCCCATACCACCGGCAGGCGAACTGCTGACCACTTCCACCTTCCAGCCTTGAGCTTCGGCGTAGCGCGCGTACATACGGAATAAATCGCCTACAAAAAGGCCTGCTTCATCGCCGCCGGTACCGGCCCTTATTTCCAGAAAAACGTTTTTATCATCATTGGGATCTGTCGGAAGCAGCAAGACTCTGATATTTTCTTCCAGTTCAATTTTCTCTTGCTGTAACTGGGGCATTTCTTCTTTAACGATGGCACTTAGTTCTTCATCTGCCCCTTTAAGAAATCCCTGATACTCTTCAATGCGGGTGCGAACTTTTTCATACTTGCGGATAATTTCCACAAGCTCACTTAAATCAGCATGTTCTTTGGCGAATTTTTGATACAGACCCTGTTTGGAAACAACCTGAGGGTCGCTTAGTTGTCCCTCCAGTTCCTGATAGCGGATTTCAATATCGCGCAGTTTATCTAGTATAATTTCCATTAAAAGTATGAAAATTTACGAGGATGTCTTTGCTGTCTTCGGGCTCTCTGCTTTTGTAGCGTACCGTTTCTTGAATCGCTCAACGCGTCCTGCAGTATCCATAATCTTTTGCTTACCGGTCATAAATGGATGGCAGTTTGAACAGATTTCTATCTTAATGTCTTTTTTGGTTGACCTTGTTTCGATAACATTGCCGCAAACACAAGTAATTGTCGCGTCTTTATATTCCGGATGAATTCCTTCTTTCATTTTCCCTTTTTCCCCCTTGGACTTTAGCTAAAGCTAATAAAATTTAGTATAATTTCAAAGCAGTTCGGTTGCCTTATAATATCCGCAATGAAAATTCAAGATAATTATTAGTGAAACTCCAATTACGAAAGCGAAGCGTATCGGAATTGGTAAGTTGAACTATTCCGCAACGCGGAGGGTATAATACCCAGCAGCTTGCTTTGGGTTTCATACCCGTGATTGACGGCATTGAAACCGTCCTCCGTTTTTCTATGAATTCATTGAATCCAGAAATTCCTGGTTTGTTTCCGTTTTTTTGATTTTGCCGATGATGAATTCCATCGCGTCCACCGGATTCATTTCCTGCAATAGTCGGCGTAATATCCAGATGCGGTTGAGATTCGCCTTGGGAATCAGCAATTCTTCTTTTCTTGTTCCAGAACGGATTAAATCAAACGCGGGGAATATCCGGCGATCGGCAATGCGACGGTCTAAATGCAGTTCCATGTTGCCGGTTCCTTTGAATTCTTCAAAGATGACTTCATCCATCCTACTGCCGGTATCGATCAGGGCGGTGGAAATGATCGTCAGGCTGCCGCCGTTTTCGATATTTCTGGCCGCGCCAAAGAATCGCTTGGGTTTGTGCAGAGCATTGGAATCCACACCGCCGGAAAGAACTTTTCCGCTGGGCGGGACAACAGTATTATAGGCGCGTGCCAGACGGGTGATGCTGTCTAGTAAAATAACCACATCTTTTTTATGTTCAACAAGGCGCTTGGCTTTTTCAATAACCATTTCTGCTACTTGCACGTGACGGGAAGCCGGCTCATCAAAGGTGGATGAAATTACTTCACCGGCAACACTGCGCTGCATATCGGTTACTTCTTCCGGCCGTTCATCAATCAAAAGCACCATTAAAACAACTTCTTTATGATTTGCTGTAATGCTGTGGGCAATATCCTGCAACAGAACTGTTTTACCGGCACGTGGCGGAGATACGATCAATCCGCGCTGCCCCTTGCCGATGGGCGCAAACAAGTCGAGCGACCTTGTGGAATAATTTTCCGGATCATGTTCCAAGTTCAATTTTTCCTGCGGATAAAGCGGTGTCAGATTATCAAAAAGAATTTTGTCGCGGGCTTGTTCCGGGCTTTCAAAGTTGACTGTATCAACTTTCAGCAGGGCGAAATATTTTTCGCCTTCTTTAGGAGGCCGAACTTCACCGGAAATGGTATCTCCTGTTTTTAAATTAAATCTCCGAATTTGCGACGGAGATATGTAAATATCATCCGGGCTGGGCAGATAGTTGTAATCTACTGCGCGTAAGAATCCGAAACCATCAGGTAAGATTTCCAATACTCCCGAACCGGAGATCGCGCCATTTTGTTCTGCCTGTGTTTGTAAAATGGCGAAGATCAGATCCTGACGTCGCATACCGCTGGCACCGGGCACATTTAATTCTTTGGATAAATTATTGAGTTCGCTTATTGGCAACCTTTTAATATCTTCAATGTTCATAGGTACTTCCTTATTTTAAGTTCTATTAGGCAACGTAAAACGTTGTTTTGATGTGATTTACTGCTAGTTCTGCATTATTTACCAAGAAACACACAAAGATAGTAACGAGTTTGTTTGCAGTTATTGATTTAATATCGGTTTGTTTGTTTGAATACTTGAAACTCTCCAAAGGGTGGGCTTAAGTAGCCTCTTACTAGTTGAAAGTAGCCTATATCAATCAAAAGCGCATGTCAAGGTATTTTCTCGGGTACTCTTTTTTCTGTGATTTCCTCTTTTAAAGGGCATTTTGTCTGGAAAAATTAAATTTTCCCCTTGATTCCTGAGCAACACTAATCTAAGTATGGAATGCAATTATTTTATTTATGAAAGGTATGGAGTTTTATGGAAGAAAACAAATTAAACGAGGGGAATACAATTGAGCCGGCGGACGCCCCGGCCGAAATATCTTTAGAAGAGCTATCGCCGGATATGAAAGCCGCCTGCCAGCGGGCCGGCTGGTCAAGCCTGACTCCTGTGCAGGCTAAATCAATCCCTTATCTTCTTGCCGGCCGCGAGATGCTGGTGCAATCAAGAACCGGCAGCGGCAAAACTGGCGCTTATGTTTTACCCATTATGCAAAAAATAGATATGGAGAAAAACTTCGCTCAGGCCATGGTGCTGGTACCCACGCGCGAACTTGCCCTGCAAGTATCCCTGGAGGCTCAAATGCTGACCCAGGGAACGAATTTAAGAACGGCAGTGGTGTACGGCGGAGTGGGCTACAATGCCCAACTTGAAGCTTTTCGAGGTGGCGCTCAACTTGTTGTAGGCACGCCGGGAAGAATTTTGGATCATCTGCTGAAAAACACTCTTTCTCTGGATCATTTGAAAATATTAATTTTCGACGAAGCTGACCGCATGTTATCTATGGGTTTTTATCCCGATATGGTGAAAATCCGCAAATATATACCAACACGCGAAATATCCAGCAGTATGTTTTCGGCAACGTTTCCCCCCCAGGTAATCCGGCTTGCCGATCAATTCCTGCGTGCGCCGCAATTGCTTAGCTTAAGCGGCAATCAAGTGCACATCGCGGAAATAGAGCATCTTTACTATGTTGTACCGGGCATGCGCAAAGAAAGATCGTTGGTGCGGATTATTGAAATTGAAAATCCGGCCTCAGCCATTATCTTTTGCAATACCAAAGATACCGTGCACTACCTTTCAGTAGTCCTGAAGCGCTTTGGCTATGATGCCGACGAACTTAGCTCCGATCTGGCTCAGAGCGCGAGGGAAAAGGTCATGGCCAGGGTAAAGCGCGGCGCCCTGCGTTTCTTAGTGGCAACGGATGTAGCAGCACGTGGTATCGACATTCCCGATCTTTCTCATGTTATCCAGTATGAACCGCCGGAAGACCAGGAGGCGTATATCCATCGGGCAGGCCGCACAGGAAGGATGGGTTCAAGCGGGGTGGCCATATCGCTTGTCGCGGAAATGGAAAAATTCAAATTGCAAAGCATTGCCCGCTTTTACAATATTAATATGGAAGAGCGCCAGCTTGCCAGTGATGAAGAATTGGAAAGAGTTGTTGGCGAACGAATCACGGCGCTTCTGGAATCACGCATGCACGCACGCGATACTATTCAGATTGAACGGATGCAGCGTTTCCTGCCGCTGGCAAAAAATTTAGCGCAGTCGGATGATGATTCGGCGCTCATTGCCATGCTTTTGGATGATTATTATCAACAATCACTGCACGCTATTCCGGTTCAACCAACTTCCGGAACTGAAGGTGATGACATACCCAAACCAAATCCCAATCCCAAACCAAAACTAAAAATGTCCAGGCCAAGACCAAGAAATAAACATTAAGGGGAAAAATATCCATGAATTCTAAATACGATCGCGTAATTAAAATATTTTGTCTGATTAGTTTACTTGCAGCATTAAATCTGCTTGTTTCCTGCGCTACTGTTACAAAACCGGCCCAGATTGCGGTTGTACTGGGCGCTGGCGCGTCCAAGGGTTTCGCGCATATCGGAGTGCTCAAAGTTCTTGAATCGCACAAGGTTCCCGTTCACATGGTAGTGGGAACCAGTGCCGGGTCCTTTGTCGGCAGCTTATACTCTTACGGATACACGCCCTATGAGCTGCAGGCCATAGCCCTGGCCATCCAGAAAGATGATGTTGCCGACTATATTATGCCGGATAACGGTTTTGTTAAAGGAGAAAGACTCGAAAACTTCATCAACACTAAAGTAAAATATACGCCCATTGATAAACTCAAAATTCCTTTTTACGCGGTGGCGACAAATATCCAAACAGGAGAGGAAATGGTTTTTGGCCGCGGGAATACCGGCAAGTCTGTGCGCGCCAGTTGTTCCGTCCCCGGTATTTTCAATCCTGTTTTTATCAGCGATAAATATTATGTGGATGGCGGTTTGGTCAGCCCTCTGGCAATTGATGTTGCCCGCAGATTCGGCGCCGATGTGGTCATTGCGGTGGATATATCATCAAGCGTAGAATCAGCGCCGCCGAAAGGGACAATCGAAACGATGATGCAGGCAATTGATATAATGTATAGCAAGATAGCCGCCCTTCAAATTAAAAACGCTGATGTAGTAATCAAGCCCAAGGTGGGTTATATCGGTTCCAGTGATTTTGGCAAAAGGCACGAAGCCATCATGGAAGGTGAGAAGGCCACGGCAGAAGCCATGCCGGTCATTAATGAAATCATTTCCAAACTAAAAAAAGAAGGGCGGTTACCTTAAATGAAGAAAAAAGATTTATTAAACAAATCCGTTGAACACATTGATATTAAGGCCATTGACGCGGTTGATATTATCAACGCCATGAAGAAAATGTCTTTTTCGGCACGCGATCTGGGCAACGCTGCCGATATCTACGACAAGATGCTGAAAGAAAAAAACTGCGCTGTTATTTTAACTCTGGCCGGTTCCACATCTGCCGGCGGCTGCATGCAGGTTTATGTCGATATGGTAAAAAATAATATGGTGGATGCCATTGTCGCAACCGGCGCGGCAATTGTAGATATGGATTTTTTTGAAGCGCTCGGTTTTAAACACTATCAAGGTACTCCTTTTGTTGATGACAAATTATTGCGCAAACTCTACATAGATCGGATTTACGATACCTACATTGATGAAGAACAATTACAGGCCTGCGATAAAACAATTAAAATAATTGCAGATACGCTACCACCCCGTGCTTATTCCTCGCGCGAATTCATTTACGAGATGGGGAAATATTTAAAGAAGCATAGCAAGAAGAAAAATTCCCTTGTGCAGACGGCATTCGAACATAACGTGCCGATTTTTTGTCCCGCCTTTTCGGATAGCTCAGCAGGATTTGGCCTGGTATTGCATCAAGTTGAAAGACCGGAAAATCATCTTTCCATTGATTCGGTAAAAGATTTTCTGGAGTTGACACAGGTTAAAATCGCTGCCGGAGCCACAGGTCTTTTGATGATCGGCGGCGGCGTGCCAAAAAACTTTGCTCAAGATACCGTGGTTTGCGCGGAGATCTTAGGCACGCAAGTCCCCATGCATAAATACGCCGTCCAGATTACGGTAGCTGATGTGCGCGACGGCGCCTGCTCCAGTTCCACCCTCAAGGAAGCTAATTCCTGGGGCAAAGTGGACGCGACTTTTGAGCAAATGGTTTATGCCGAAGCCACAACCGTGCTACCCCTTTTAGCCAGCTACGCCTATCACAAAGGAAACTGGAAGAAGCGCAAAAAATGGGAATTGGCAAAGATCTTCGATGTGAAGGCAAAGAATTTTACAAAAAAAACTGGAAGACTTTAATCATTCAATTGAAAGGAGATTCTAATGAAGAAGTATAATAACAAAAAGAGATTGGCAGTTCTGTTGAGCATATTAGCTTTAGCTCTCTTCCTGCCGGTCTTTTCTAACGCGGAAAATCAGTATCTCACGAAGGACCAGTGGTCGCAAAAGATGATTAAAGATCAAGCGCCAGCCAAGCGCATCTGCACCGCCAACGCCTTCCTCCTGACTTGCTTTACTCCCCGAACGCTCGCCGAAAATCCGGCAGATAAAGGAAAGACGGTTAGTGCGCCTGAGTGTCTTGAGGCTGCCGATGCCTTGACAAAAATGCATCTGGCCGATGGCAAGTCCAATAATAAAATCGGAGTTTTTTATAATCGCCTGCCGGCAACTCTTAATGATTACGGCCAGAAGGAATATGAGAATAAACTGACAAAAGAGATTATGGCACAGATTATTTCTATTCTGAATAAGCAGGGTTCAACACTGATTAGATCGCAGGAATGCGACGGTAAACTGCGAGCAACATTCCCCCGTTGATTAACGGCAAAACCCACTATTTTTAGTGGGTTTTGGCCTTCTTTAGAATTGTATTGGATGAGGGGGATCGAACTAGTAATTTAACAATGCATAATCATTATGTTTATTTATAGTGCAATTTTCAACATGCCCCCATAATACAGGACATATGCTTTCTTCCTGCTATACGTACCAAGTATCTGTTTGACAGATAAATAGATATTGGTCAT
>JBAXON010000159.1:0-7492 GCA_037133255.1 Deltaproteobacteria bacterium | reverse complement strand
GGGGCTGAAAAAATGCGTCCCCATAACCCTTTCCGGGTTTTTCGTTACGGAAGCAATCTTGGAAACACTCAGCGTGGATGTGTTCGAGGCCAGAAGAATTTCTTTGGGGCATATTTGGTCAAGCTCGGCAAAAATGGTCTGTTTGAGTTTCATATCCTCAAAAACAGCCTCAATGACCATATCCACACCGGCTGCCGCTTCTGCCGGATTAGTGCTGCCCTTGAGACGGCCCATAATCTTGTCATGTTCTTCTTTGGTGATTTTGCCTTTTTCCAGTTTCTTGCCGATAAAGTTTTTGATGGTATCGAGCCCACGCTGGACAAACCGATCCTCCACATCCCGCAGCGTGGTTTCAATTCCGTTTTCGATGGCTACCTGGGCAATACCTGCCCCCATTGTTCCCGCTCCAATTACACACAATTTCTTGATCATATATTTCTATTTCCTTTCAAAAAAATTATTCTTTATAATATCCCGCGTGGTCAATCATTAACCTGATGCTTCCATTTGCACACGGCACATCCTCAAATGCCTTTCTCTGGCATGCAGGATGAGCGCGATAATCCCGGCCAAAAAGGCACTGCCGGAAAAAATATAATAGGCCATGTTAAACGAATCTGTTTTTTCCAGAATGAACCCTAATAAATATGGCGCGACAATCCCTGCCGCTGTCATCCATGCGGCAAGCATTCCGTAGGCCTTGGCCACGTCCGCGCGATCAAAAAGCTCCCAGATAAGCGCGGAGCTGACAGCCATTGAACCAACAACAAAAAACAGCGAGACAGAAAAACATATCAAGCTGATTGTGACTGAATGGGTGATAACCGCGTAAGCAGTAAAAGGAACCGAGAAAAACTGACAGGCGGCCATCCAATTGCCGCGATATTTTTTCCCGATCTTATCGGACAGGGGGCCTAAAACCAGGAGACCCAATAAACCGGCAAACCAGGGAAGCGCGGAAAAGTATCCTGACTTTAAAATGGATGTTCCTCTGGCCATCACAAAATAAGTCGGCAGCCAATTCAAATTTGCCCAGTAAGTAAGGCTGTAAAAAAAATTGTAAGCGGCATTAATCCATGTCCACGGGTCTTGCAATAGCTCGCGGAATGTTAAACCTCCGGCATTACCTGTCTTAGAAATATTATAATCAGATTCAATAAGTTTTAATTCCGCAGGTGTAATTGCCGGATGCGCAGACGGTGTGTCACGCAAAATAATCCAGTTCAAAATACCAATGACTATTCCTACAGCACCGAAAGCAATAAATAAAAATCGCCAACCGAACGATTCCAGAATGTATCCGCTTAAAATATTCCCCAGAATAATTCCCAGCGGCAGCGCCGTGATATACAATCCCGCCGCCGTCGCCTTTTCCCTGCCAAGCATCCAGTGATTGACTGTTGAATTAACAGCAGGCATTAAAGGCCCCTCCGCCAGTCCAAAGCCTATGCGGGTTAAAAGCAGGCTGACAAATCCCCAAACACAACCGGTAACAATAGTCGCGACAGACCGTAGCACCAGCACAACTGTCATAATTATCCGCGCCGAAAACCGTGCTACAAGAAAACCACCGGAAAAAGTAAGAATTGTATAACCGATCATGAAACCGCTCATCACCAGGCCAAGCATGGACGGACTCAATTGAAATTCAGCCATAATTAAAGGCGCCGCCATGGCCAAATTAACCCGATCGATAAAGATACATAACAACATAAGAAAAATCCAGGCAACCATCAGCCACCTTAATCTGCCTTTCTTATGGGTTATTGATCTTAATAACAAATCGAATGAATTCAACTATTAGAAACCCTCGTTTAATTTTTATTTTCCAAAATATATTCAGAGACTGTGTCGCAATGATTCTTTGTCATTACGAGACGCCTCTCAGGCGCCGTGGTAATCTCATATATAGGATCGCTTACGAGATTGCTTCGCTCATTACATTCGCTCGCAATGACATTGCGAAACAATCTTCAGCCGACAATCTCGAAATGTTTTATATCTTTAATATTGCCTTCCATTTCACTGCGCTCTTTGAATATCGCCTTAACTTTCATACCAACCTTTATTTTGTTCAAATCCGTTTCGTTAATTATATGCGAGAAAATATTATCCGCGCCGTCTAACTTTATATATCCATAGGTATATGGAATGGGCCTCTGGAGCCCCGTATTGGGATCAATAAATGGGTAATTTACAACCGAAAAAGCCGTTATCACACCTGAATCTGATAGTGGCTTAAGCTCATTTAGTTCTTTAAAACACGGTCCGCAAACACGACGGGGAGGAACGTAGACTTTCCCGCAGCTATTGCATTTTATACCGATGAAACGCTTATTTTCTTTAATTTCGTGAAAAAATTTGCTCCCATAAATTCCTATAGACCACTCATAAGGCATCGGGTGGGTAAATGTTTCTTGTAGCTGTTCAACTGGTTTATTATCTGTGGACATGAATTTTCTCCTTATCTTTATGGTCTTTCCGAACTTAAAATTACAATATCTGTCCAGAAGCAGCCGCCAAATCCGGTAGCCATAGCGTTTTTAACATCTGGTACCTGCCGCTTTTCTCCCTTGCCCATAACCTGAATTGCGGCCTCGGCAACTCTCAAAAGCGCTGTCGCGCCTATGCAGTTTGTCGAAATGACACCACCGGATGGATTAATCGGCAGTTTCCCGCCCATGTGTGTGTTGCCATCGCCTACAAACTTTGCGGCCTCTCCCGGGCCACAGAAACCAATATCCTCAATCCACTTCAGGCCTGCCCATGTATAGGGAAGGTAAAGCTCGGCAACATCGATCTCGTCCACAGGGTTCTTAATCCCCGCCTGGGCATAGGCATCCTTTGATGCTCGCTGCATCGAGACGAGCCCCTTGCCATAATCTGTAGAATCGCCAAACCACGTATAGGTATGTCGCACCGCCGCAGCCGTGAACCACGCCGGTTTTTTGGCAATCTTCTGCGCAACTCCGTCTGCCGCCAGGACACAGGCGCATGCGCCGTCGCTCCGCGGGCAGATATCGCCCAGCTTGATCGGATAAGCCAGCATCGGAGAGCTCATGATATCTGCCACGGAAAGTGGCCGGTGTAAGTGCGCAAAGGGGTTGTTCATGGCATTATTGCGGTCCCGCTCTCCAATAAGGGCGGCATCTTCCTGAGTTGCCCCGTATTTCTCCATGTACACCGTCGCTTCCGTAGCAAGACTGGGAATCGCCCCGGAATATGAAAACCTGTCCCATACCGGATCGGAGCAGGTGATGATCGCGCCTGTTGTATCTGATTCTGAGTTCTTCTCGAAGCCAATCGCCAGCACTCTGTCAAAAAGTCCGGAGGCAACGTGGTAATAAGCCGCGATGGCCACTGTGGCCCCGGTTGTGCCGCCGGTTGAAACCTTCATGATCGGCTTCATAAACCCGCCTGATCCTTCAATACAGTATGTGTCCACATAATTGATGGACTCGAAGTGATCCATGTTTCCGATGACGATAGCATCAATATCCCTGATGGTTATCCCGGCATCGGCAAGTGCGCTGGTCACCGCTTCGTTAATCATTTCTTTAGCCGTAACATCCGGCCTGTGGCTCTTATGATATGTCTGTCCTGTTCCTACTATAGCTACTCTTCTTCCCATTGGTCACCTCATTTCTTCGAGCTTACTATCCACACGCAATGACTCTGTCCGCATGGTCCATTAAAACCGTGTGCCAGTGCCGTGTTGGCACCCTTTACCTGCCTTGCTCCCGCCTCACCACGAACCTGAAGGGTCGCCTCAATAATCCTTGCCATTCCTGCAACCAGAATCGGATTTGCCGATAATGCTCCACCGGATGGATTCACGGGAAGCTTGCCCCCCATAACAGTAACGCCATCTTTTAATAAATCGCTGCCTTTTCCGCTTTTGCAGAAATCCAGTCCTTCAAGCCAGAGGGGCTCCATATAACTGAATGGTTCAAGAACTTCCGCCACATCTATATCTTTGAGCGGGTTTTTAATTCCCGCCATGGCGTAGGCGCGCTGAGCAGCGTTCTTCAGCGCAATCGGATTTGCCAGATCACGATCACCGAGGAAGTATTCCTCACAGCAGTGGGCTACTCCCTTAATCCAAACCGGCTTCTTTTTGTTCTTTTGCGCCATCTCCTCATTGACTATAATCATTGCCGCAGCTCCGTCGCTTACGGGACAGCAGTCCAGAAGCTTCAGCGGATCAGCAATTTTCCGCGATTTCATGACATCAGCAACCGTAATAGCCATCGGCAACTGAGCAAAAGGGTTGTTTTTCGCGTTACCATGATTTTTTACGGAAACTCGCGCAATATCTTCTTCACTAATATTGTACTTATTCATATAAACATTTGCCTGCAAAGCGGCAGAAGATATCGCCTCTATCCCCAGATGGCGATGAAAAATCGGGTCGAACATCCCGTTTGTAGTAATATGGGGATTGCTTTCACTGCCCTTGCAATGGGCAACAACCAGGGTTGCCTTATATCCGGACAAAACTCTCATCAGGCCGTAAAAGGCGCCAAACGTGCCATCTCCGGAAACAGTGGATATATTCTTATCCTGCCCACCGGAGGCGTCACCTACCGCCATGCCGGATATGGTTCTTCCGTCAAAAAAATCGTTCGACACTGTGACAACATTGTCTATATCTTCTATTTGAAGACCGGCATCATCGAGCGCTGCCCGGGTCACGTCAAATACCATGTCGGCAAATATCTGGTCTTTTTTTCTTCTTTCATATTTTGTCTGCGCTACGCCGACTATTGCTGCATTATCCATTTTAATTTCCTCCACAGGTGATTAAATGAGCTCAAAGGAATCGATATCAAGAATGTGGCCTGATCTCTCGGCCTTGAATTTCGCCTTCACTCTTGCGCCATTCTTAATCCTGTTTAGATCCTTTTTAATTATGTGCAAAAAGCCCACATCAGCACCGTCGAGCTTTATCAGCGCGTAGGCAAACGGAGGCTTTACCGGTTGAACAGGATGCGAGTAATGCACAATCGTGCAAGCCTCGATAACACCCTCGCTGGCAATATCCACATCCTGATCAATATCAACGAAACAGCGCCCGCAGTTTTTACGCGGCGGCACATAAACAGTGCCACAGGCATTGCATTTTGATCCAATGATCTTCTGCTTATCCCTTATGGATGTAAGAAACCTGCTTCCCGTTTCTCCCACCCACCATGTATAGGGAACCGCAATCTGACCTTTCAGAGTAAGTGGTTCTACTTCTTTTATCCATTCTTCCATTCTTATCCTCCCTTATACTTTCAACTCGTTTCCTAAACCTTTATAAGTATAGACTCTCCCTGTGACAACCCGCCGCAGATGGCCGCAACTCCTCTGCCGCCACCACGTCGCATCAGCTCATACATCATGGTCATGGTGATACGTGCGCCGCTTGCGCCTACCGGATGACCGATGGCAATCGCGCCGCCGTTGACGTTGGTCTTGTCCTTCAGCTGCTGCCACTTCTTGGGATCATCCTTCGCCAGCATTTTCAGCGAAACCAGCGTCACTGCCGCAAACGCTTCGTTGATTTCAATCAAATCCATATCATCGATGGTGTTACCCGTTTTAGCAAACATCTTGTCTATCGTCTGGGCGGGAACACAAGCCATGTACTTAGGCGTGCCCGCGCCGCTCTGGCAGGCCACAATCTCCGCCATCGGCTTTAATCCCAATGACTCGGCTTTCTTGCGGCTCATCAACACAATCGCCGACGCGCCGGAATTAAGACCCGGAGCATTACCCGCCGTTACTGTCGGGCTGCCGTAAACGCACTTCAGCGCCGCCAGCTTCTCCATATTCAGATTATCACGCGGCGACTCGTCTTTCTCCAGCACAATCGCTTCTTTCTTCTGAGGAATCTCCAGACGCATCAACTCTTCGCCGATCTTGAGCTTACCTTCCTTCACAGCCTTGAAATATTTCTGATGGCTACTCATGGCCCAGGCATCCTGCACTTCCCGCGAAACGCCGTACTCCACGGCCACATGGCCCGCATCCGTCGCCACCGGGGCAAAACCCTTCCGCCCATAACCCAGTTCAAACAAAACATCTTCCATCTCCACCGGCCCCATTCTTGAACCCCAGCGAACCTTTGCGGCGCTGACGATCAGGGGGACATTGCCCATATTCTCCGCGCCCGAAGCCACAACAATCTGGGCATCACCGGATTTGATCGCCCGGTATCCTAGGCGCATCGCAGTCATCGACGAGCAGCAAGCCCTGTCAATGGTGAGCGAAATATTGTCTTCAGGAAACCCGGCCAAAAGTGTAATCTGCCTGGCCGGAACATTTGTGTAAATCGCGTACTCCGCCGGAATACACGTCCCGTAATACACTTCATCTACCTGACGCGGATCGAGACTGATTCTTTTTACCACTTCTTTTAAAACCTGAACACCCAGATCCATACTCAGGACTGTCTTCAATGCGCCATCAAAGCGTCCAAAAGGCGTCCGCACGGCACTAACAATAACTACATCATTTGAGCTCATTTTTATTCCTTTCTCATGTTAAAATATAATCCGGCAGCTCATTTCTGCCTTACTTAATTCCAAAATCCTTCCCTAATATCTCGCCTGCGCAAATCATACCGGAGGCAATAGCGCAATCCATGGCCACGCCATAACCTTTTGCTGTATCTCCCGCAAAATAAAGTCCATTAACATGCTCAGATTTTACAGGAACTTTTTGAGTTCCCGCCTGAGAAATACTTTTGGCAACACCTTCCAGCTTCCAGCAGACCAAATCCAGTTTCCAGTCAATACTTTTTTTGAAGCCGGGATAAATCTCTTCCATGAATTCCGGCAGCCTTTGAACAATCTTATCCACCAACAACTTATTTCGCGATTCGTTTTCAGTTAAAGGAATATAGGCCGTGTATAGATACTTGCCCTGGGGGGCCACGCTGGGATCAACTACAGACTGGATATTCCAGCAGATATACACGTCGTAGTCATAACCTTCAGACTTCGGCAAAATGCAGGTATTCTTAATCCCCATTCTGGACTCTTCTTCAGACATGACAAGCGAGTTTAACCCCATATAAGGAACGTAGCTGCCGTATCCGTACATAGCTTCAGTCCTTTTCACCAGATCGGCAGGAAAATATTTGGGATCAACAAGTTTGAACGTGAACTGAGCCGGGACATTGCTGACGACTTTTGCCGCTAGATACTGTTTCTCCCCTTCTTTTGTATTCACGATAACTCCCGTGACATGGCCATCTTCCACCAGAACTTTTTTCACTTTGGCGTTGTATAGAATTTCTCCTCCGTAGCTCTCCATCTTGCGGACAAGGGACTTGGACCACTGCCCTGTCCCGTGTTCGACAAATCCACCTACATAGCCCAGAACGCCACGCATCAGCTTCGGCCCGAAGGCGTATTTGAAATACCGGAAAATATCACCCATGGAGATGTCGTTGGGATCGTTGATTGTCGAAAACAAGGTGCTGACACAATGGAGATAGATC
>JBAXON010000158.1:0-7497 GCA_037133255.1 Deltaproteobacteria bacterium | reverse complement strand
CTGATGTCCGGCCAAATTCATTTTCCATCGGTATTAATTTACTGCTTACCAACAGATCACTTCTTTTCATAATTGTTGTGCCGGAAATAACCCCTAATAGCCCCATAAATCCTCCTATATATTTGTGATTGTAACAAATTAGGGTTCAACAGTCAAAGAAATGATGATTATTTGGGCAGGGCAAATAGCATTTGACTTTTTTCAGTTCGCTGTGACATATACAATTTCCAAATTAAAAAGATTAAGGAGGTTGCGATATGAGTAATGAATTTGTAGGTGTCGCCACCGATGATAATTTTGAAGGTGAAGTTCTGAAAAGTGATAAGCCGGTGCTTATCGATTTTTGGGCGCCATGGTGCGGGCCATGCAAAGCTATCGGCCCTATTGTTGAGGAGCTTGCCGCCCAGTTAAAAGACAGTGTCAAAATGATGAAGTTAAATGTTGATGAAAGCCAGAAAACGGCAATTACTTACGGTGTGCGCAGTATTCCCACC
Organism: Deltaproteobacteria bacterium; assembly: GCA_037133255.1. Taxonomy (GTDB): domain Bacteria; phylum Desulfobacterota; class Syntrophia; order Syntrophales; family Smithellaceae; genus FEN-1160. Next base: position 7,003 of record JBAXON010000158.1, on the reverse strand, counting down.
CTTATTCTTTTCAAAGACGGGAAGATTTTGGATACCCTGGTAGGTCTTGTTCCGAAAGATAAGCTGGAAGCTTTTGCTAAAAAGGGTCTATAGTTATATAATCAATTAAATGAGGGCAGGGTTAATAGTGAAAATAAAAATAATTATTCCGGTTATGATAATATTGTTTTGTATTGTGGGTTGTCAGCTGTCATTTTTCAAGAAGGATGGAATGGTAAAAGGCACGCCGGAAGGGCTCTATGCGCGTGGTGCCCTTGAGTATCAGGAGGGCAACTATAAAAAAGCACGTGAATATTTTACACGACTCAGGGAGGAACATCCCCTTAATAGTCTGGCTGTTTTAGCTGATATGGGAATAGCTGATTCCTATTTTACTGATAAAAGTTACATAGAAGCGGAAGGAGCGTATAGCGATTTTGTCAACCTCCATCCGACCAATGAAAATGTTCCCTATGCCATCTATCAGGCCGGAATGTGCCATTACAAGCAGATTGAGGCAATCGATCGCGATCAGACAGAAACAGTCAAAGCAAGGAAAGAATTCGAAAAGCTGGGTGCTCGTTATCCGGAGAGCAAATTTACGACCATGGCCGAAAGATTTATCGTGGAATGCAAACAAAAGCAGGCCGAGCATGAATTTTATGTAGGGAAGTTTTATTTCACGCAGAAAAAATATAAGGCGGCCCTGACACGTCTTGAAAAAATTGCGAAAGAGTACGCTAATATTGGCCTTGATTACAAGGTGGAATATTTAATCAGTGAAACTAAAATTAAAATAGCCGAAGAAGAAAAATTACAGAAGGAACAAGAAGCTAAAGACAAAGCTAAAGAAGCAAAGAAGAAAGCTAAAGAAGAAGAAAAGAAAGCCAAAGAAGAACAAAAAGCAGCTCAAAAAAAACAATAACAATTACAGCTACTCTTTCTAAGTCAATAAACATCTCCAGGCAAATATGTTTAAAATATTTCGCAAGTTAGCGACGACAAAAATAGCCAGCAAGATTATATACTGGCTACTCTGTGCATATTGCGCGACTTTCCGGTTAAAGATAGTGAATGAAAAACCATGGCTCAAGTTTTTAGAGCAGGGTGGCCGGATTTTGATTTGCGGTTGGCATCAGCAGTTCTTTCCCTACGTATACTATGGTAAAAAGTACGCAAAATTCAATCCCAGTATGATGTCTTCGAAAAGCCTTGATGGAGAGATTTCCGCAGGGGTTGCACGGCAAGCAGGATGCTATCCGGTTCGTGGCTCTTCTTCCCGCAATGGTGGTCCGGCCTTAAGAGAGATGACCAATAGAGTAAAAAAATACGGTCTGGCAATTCTTTTCCCGGATGGGCCGCGCGGCCCGGCAGGCGTATCAAAGCCAGGCGCAATCAGCATTGCTCAGGCGGCAGACGCGGTTATTCTGCCGGTATATGTTCAGGCTGAAGACGCGTGGTACTTGAAGAGCTGGGATAAATTCATGGTTCCCAAGCCCTTTTCGCGTGTAACCATTGTTTTTTGTGATATGATCAAGCTTCCGCCAATAAAATCGGCAGTTGATTTGGAAAATCAAAGAAAAATGCTGGATGATATTTTGCAGCCCTACCTGATACGCTAAGCCTTTGAATTGCCAATTATCGTTTTAACCATCCGGCCAAAAGTTTCAATTCATTTTCTTCCCATTGAGATGAAAACCGAATACGTAGAAACGATTCGTATAAATTGTTCATTGTTTTAACCGCGTTTTCAATAAGGTAAATACGTTCCAGAAGATGGCCGGAAGGGTCTTCAGGCGTTTCCTGCCAATCCATTACCGGCAGTTTCAACGATTGAAAATTAAATGAATCCGCGCGAAAGGTGAATTCCCATTCATTTTGATTATAAATTAATTTAATACCGGCTTCTTTTACTTTTTTCCCCTGACGGATTGCTTCTTTTCCTTCTTTGAGTTCAGCATGAATTCCATGGCAGACAACGCCCTGTGAATATTCGCCCTCCCCCGCTTCAAGAACTATTCGCTTTAAAAAATTCAATTCCACTTCCTCATCTTTTGCTACGGCTATTCTGCCGCCTCGTTCCTCCGATTTATACCAGAGCCACGTTAAAAATTCCCGGCCGATAAGTGATGTATCCGCAGGAGTGCCTTTTGTCTCGTCAGTTTTATTGACTATCAGGATATTTTCTTGTGGCAGAAAGCGCCGGATACTTAGCGAAAAAGTTTTTTTAAACAAATCGGCGAAATCATCGGCGACTTTATCGGTAAGTGAAGAAAAATATATTTTATTTTGTCCTACTGCCCAGCAAACGTCGTAAAAAGAAGGCACGGGATCGAGTTTGGTCAGAAGTTCCAATTTCACTTTTTCTTTAATGCCGTTTGACATTGCTTTATTGACGCGGCTTTTACCGCTTTCGGCAAGAAAGCGTTTTTCTTCTTCCATCAACCTGATCTTCATTAATTTAGGCGGAATCAGTTTACGGTCAATCCGAAGGGAAAAAATCAGGTAATCTCCCAACGCGTAATTAGCATTTTCAAAATCAGCATCCAGCACGTCTGTAAGCGAGACCCATCCCAGACGTTTTTCTTCTGTTGATTTGGTTGTATCGCTAAACGAATTAGTTTTTATATGGCTACTCACGAAATCTAAAAAAGCCTGCGGTAATTTTCCATCCACATGAAACTGAGCAAAGCTGAAATTGCCTTTAAGTAAACCCATAAATAATCACCTCACTGGGCGCACCGTATATTATGAAAGCCTTGTCTGTCAAGGATTTTAACACGGAAAATACCTTGCAAATTCAAAGAGTTTCCAGCTGCTCTCAGAAACTATTTATCCGTGGACAGTAGCTTTTTTTTATGTTAGTGACTTGAATATATTGAGGTTTGTGGCCATGAAAATAAAGAAAATAGGCATTGTTGCCAACGTTGAAAAAGAAACGAGCGCGCAGTACTCCGGATCATTAAAAAAATGGCTGGAAGAACGTGGCGTGGAAGTCTTTCTGGAAGCGGAGACTGCAAAAGCATTAGGCATTAGAGGCGGATACGACCGAGATGATTTGCCCCTTAAAGCTGATTTAATCACAGTTTTAGGTGGAGATGGCACCCTGTTGCGTACGGCACGCCATGTGGCCAGGCATGATGTCCCCATTGTAGGAATTAATATGGGGAGCTTCGGCTATCTCACGGAAGTTAATTTAAATGAAATGTTTGCGGCGCTGGAATTAATTCTGGCAGGCAAGTTTGTCACAGAAAAAAGAATGATGCTGGAGGCCTTCATCTCCCGCGGTAAAACCAATATCGGTTCAGGTATTGTTTTAAATGATGTAGTGATTAACCGGGGCAATCTTTCGCGTATTATTGAGCTAGAAACAGTAGTCAACAAGCAATATCTGACAACCTATAAAGCGGATGGTCTGATTATTTCCACACCCACCGGCTCTACCGCTTATTCACTTTCTGCGGGCGGGCCAATTGTTTTTCCCGGAAAAAATTTAATTATTATAAATCCAATTTGCCCGCATACCCTGACCAATCGGCCGATTATTTTCCCCGAAAATTCCAGTTTGCATTTAACCCTTTGGTCTAAAGGAAAAGGAGCGACTGTGACACTTGACGGTCAGGAAGCTTTTGCGATTAAATCCGGTGATGTAATAACCATCAAGAAGTCAAAATACGTGACCAATTTAGTTCTATCACCACATCGAAGTTACGGGGAAATTTTACGCTCCAAGCTTGGCTGGGGCGCACTACCATCAGGGGGCAGGAAAAAGTAAAATGCTAAGTGATCTGAGCATTAAAAACTTCGCGATTATTGACGAGCTTTCCGTTTCTTTCGGTGACGGGCTCAATGTTATTTCCGGCGAAACCGGTGCGGGAAAATCGATAATTATCGGCGCTGTAAGTCTGCTTCTTGGTGATCGAGCCACAGCGGAAATGATTAGAACTCAGGCCGATTCAGCAACGGTAGAAGCGCTCTTTGATATCACGCACAATAATGCGCTGCGGGAAAAAATTGCCTCGATGGGTTTTACCGCCGGGGATCAACTGATTATCCGGCGCGTAATTTCTCGTACCGGAAAAAACAAAGCGCTCATCAACGGGCAAATGGCGACACTGGCCAATTTGTCGGCAATCAGTGAATCGTTGATTAATATCTGCGGCCAGCATGAACATCAATTGATTCTCGATGCTGAAAACCATGTGGACGTCCTTGATGAGTTTGGCGGTTGCCTTCCTCTGCGGGCTTCCTATGAAGAGGTGTACAATCAATATCAGCAGCTGAAAGCTCAGATGACGAAGCTTACAGAGTTGCGTCGCAGTCGTGAAGAAAAGACACAATTAATTAAATTTCAGTTAAAAGAAATCGTGGAAATAGATCCGCAGACAGAGGAAGATACAGCTCTGGCTGATGAAAAAAAGGTGTTGACCAATGCTCAAAAGCTCACTGATAACGCCAATCGCGCGTACGATTTACTTTACGGGGAACAAAATTCTGTTTGTGAAAAGCTCAAAGATGTACGCAATCAGGTAAAAGAAATTAAAATAATTGACGCCAGCTTAAAGCTTGCCGAAGCGGATATTGAAAGTAATTTTATCGCGCTGCAGGAGGCGGCTTTGTCACTGCGCGATTATGGCAAAAATCTTTTCTTTGATCCGGCAAGACTTCTGGCCATTGACGAGCGTCTGGAAATGATCGGCAGGTTGAAACGCAAGCACGGCGGCTCTCTGGAGAGTGTTTTAGCCAGGAAACTGGAGATGGAAGAAGAGCTTCGGCGGGTGTTTTCCGTCGAAGAAGAGCTGGAAAAATTAGCAAAGGAAGAAGAGGCGGTCAAAACCGAACTTACGCAAAAGGCTCTTGATCTTTCACAGGCAAGAGCGACAGCTGCGGTAAAACTAACACAAGCGGTAGATAATGAAATCCACGCGTTGAATATGCCCCATGCCGCTTTTCATGTCAATTTCAAAAAAAACTTCGCTCTGGAGAATAAAGAAGCGGTTAGCTTTGGTCCCAAAGGCGCGGATGAGATTGAATTTTATCTGACAGCCAATGTTGGTGAATCGCCAAAGCCATTAAACAAGATTGCTTCTGGTGGTGAATTATCGCGCATTGTTCTGGGGCTCAAAAATGTTTTATCGGGCACCGGATCTGTGGGGACCGTTGTCTTTGATGAAGTGGATAGCGGTATCGGTGGCGCGACAGCCGAAATAGTAGGACGGAAATTAAAAGATGTATCCGCCAACCATCAGGTTGTTTGCATTACTCATCTGCCCCAGATAGCCTGTTTCGGGGACAGCCATTTTCGCGTGGCTAAAAAAGTCACAGGCGGTAGAACTGCAACCACCGTGGAGATGCTCACCGATGAGCAGAAAATTGAAGAGATCAGCCGGATGCTGGGCGGAGTTGATCTGACACAAACGACAAGGGAGCATGCCCGCGAGATGATCAGTGGCGCCAAAACAGCCGGTGCAGGTGAAAATCCGGAGGAGAGGAAGAATGCTAAGAAAAGCACGCATCGGTGATGTCAAGACACTTCACCGGATGATTAATCTGTCGGCAGGCAAAGGTGAAATGCTGCCCCGCTCTTTAATGGATATATACAATTCTCTTCGAGACTTCATTGTTTACTGCGATGAAGACGATTTACAGATTATCGGTATTTGCGCGATGAACATTATCTGGGAAAATCTTGCTGAAGTACGTTCTCTTTATGTGAACGAAAATTACCGCGGCAAAGGAATCGGCAGAAAGATGGTTGAGTTTTGTATTTCGGAGGCAATTACACTGGAACTATTTAGAATATTTTCACTCACCTATAAGCGGGAATTCTTTGTCAAACTTGGGTTTAAGGAAGTAGACCGCTCCACTCTGCCGGAAAAAATATGGGCGGACTGTTTCCGCTGCTCCAAATATCCGGACTACTGCGATGAAGTCGCGATGATTATTGAATTATGAGATACGCCACTAAATTTCTTTTGACAGGTTTAATTATTTTATCTTTGGCTGGTTGCACAAGGACGGTTTCGAGAATGTATGCACCTCCAGAGGAAGCACTTATTGTTGTGTCCGAAGAGCAGATAGATTTAAGCGACGATCTTGATTACGCCTCTCTGGAACTGGCGATTGATCGCTCTATCAAATACTATGAAAGCTCCGGCCAGAAAAGAGTTTACCGGATTGCGGATAAATTGATCGGGGCCAAACAAATGAAAGATTCTCTTATTGCCTTTCGGAGGATCATAAAAAATGACGCAAGCATTGAAGATAAGAAAAACCAGATAAGACAGGAGTTTGATATCTACCGGGCGGCAGGCGATGATGAACACGGTGGCGTTCTTTTTACCGGCTACTATGAGCCGTTACTTGAGGGATCTTTGACCCCCACGGAGAAATATAAATATCCGCTGTACAAACCGCCGCCTGACCTGGTGATGAAAGCAATTTCTAAAAATCAAACTAAAGCAAACCAGATGAAAAGCGGCGAATCACTCCCCTATCATACCCGCAGGGAAATTGATGTTGATGGAGTTTTAAAGGGCAGAGGTTTGGAACTTTTGTGGGTTGACGATCCCATCGCATTGTTCTCACTCCATATACAGGGTTCGGGAAAAATAAAGCTGGAAGATGGCAGGATGCTCACGGTAAGTTACGCGCAGAATAACGGCAGGGCGTTTCGCGTTATTAACAATCGCACTGTTAAAAACTTTTTGAAAAACAAGCCAGAACAGGAGCTCTTCGAAATTCTCAGCTATAATGAACGCTACATATTTTTCCGCTTTGTGGATAAAGAGCCTGTTGGTTCCCTGGGGCAACCGGTAACGCAGAACCGATCAATTGCCACTGATCCGGATTACTTTCCGCAAGGCGCTCTGGCTTTCATCCGCTTACGAAAACCAGTCTTTGATGCCGAAGGAAATATAAGAGAGAGAGTTTCTTTCTCCCGTTTCGTTCTTAGTCAGGATAAAGGTTCGGCAATCAAGGGGCCAGGCCGGGTTGATCTTTTCTGCGGGTTTGGTGAAAATGC
>JBAXON010000157.1:0-7521 GCA_037133255.1 Deltaproteobacteria bacterium | reverse complement strand
GTATTTATTACGAATTGAAATCAAGCATTTTCTTTTGGTTGACGTTTTACTGATAACAGGAAGCTATTACAAAGACGACCACTTGAGTTACTGTAAAAGAAAAGTCAAGGTGTCCGGTCCAATCTGGCCTGCTTCAGTAGCGCACAGGATCAAAGGCCCATACTTAAAAAGCATTTTTTAAAATACGCATAATGTTAGCCTGCTGACTGGGGCGATTGTCCTGGCTACTATCGGGAAGGTGATACAATGGGGTGTGCGAAAGTTAATAAGTGGGTAATTTTTTGCTGGCCTTAATGCTTAGTGCAGCTAAAACCGCTGCTGCAATAGACATGATAGCGGCGCCATAAAGACCAAAAGTATAAGAACCAGTCTTATCAAAAATAATACCAAACAAAGGTGCTCCTGCGGCATATCCTACAAAATTAAGTGCCGACATAAAAGGGTAGATAGAATTAAAGTCTCTCGTGCCAAACATTTTAGAGGTAAGCAGCGGATAAAATACTGTAGTGTAAGCCAGTCCAGCAGAATATAGTGCAGATGCTGAGATAGCAATTGCATAATTATCAGCAATAGTCAGCAGAAAAAATCCAGCCCCCGCACATACCAGGGTAATTGTAGATACCATGCTTGTTCCAATGCGATCATTTAGCCAACCTGCCCCAATTTTACTTACTATTAATCCAATCATTAAGATGGACATAATTGAGCCGATCACAGTCAGAGCAAAATTCTTACTTGCTAAATGCGCAGGTACATGTGCGGAGAACCCTGATGCACTAAAACCAACCAACAGAGTGGCCGCGGCAATGCCGAAAAAGGCTCCTGATTTAAGGGCTACTTTAGACGATACGCCAGTTACTTCAGGATAATCTTGCCGTCCAGGTGCCCGTTCTTGGGCTCCGTAGGCTGTTAATCCTGCATCTGCGGGACGCTCTTTTATAATAAACAAGGCTACTGGTATCGTCAGGACTAGTGAAGTTACCCCTAACAATATATAGCCAGAGCTCCAGCCACCATGTCCTATAACTCTAACAACGATAGGGCTAAGAATAGCGGCTGATACACCAGAAAAAGACATGGCTATTCCCATGGCCAGGCCTTTTTTCTCTACAAACCAATTGTTAATAATAATTGAGGTGGGTAACATACTCGCTGCCGGGGTAGCAAATCCTACGAAAAAAGCAGCAATGTAAAATTGTATCAATGAAGTTGATGTGCTCATCGCAATCAAGCCAATACCGGTAATTGTTCCACTAATTACCACCACAGCTTTAATGCCAATTTTGTTTATTATATTTCCCCATAAAGGCATACTCAAAGCAGTCATGATAGCGGTAATGCTAACATAGATAGTAAAAGAACCTCTTTGAAAATAAAACTCATCACAGACTGGCTTGACAAAAAAAGATAGTAAGGTGGTTACCGTAGGCAGTTCTGACATCAGGCAAATACATCCAAACAACATGAGCCAGGCTTTGTGAAATTTAATTTTTTTCATACCTATGCGCTTACATGTGCGATTTTCAGGATAGGCTTTATTGACTGCTAAGCAGTCGTTTCATTTGCCGTATGTCAGATATCGTAATTCCTCATGGAATAGATCTTCCAAGTCTTTATGGATAAAAGATTTTATTATGGTTTGTGCTGTAAACAAGATGGTTACGCTTGTCAAGAAAAAATCACCAGTTCCAAACAAATTGATCTACCAGCAATATTTGTTTGACTTTTTACCCTTGCCAATTTAAGTACGATAAGATTTAAGTAAGCAGTTAATCATAACACTTTCAGATTGCCACGATCACTGTCGTGATCCCGCAAGGACATATTTAGAACAGGGCTTTGACTTGAAAAAACGTATTGTAATTACAGGATTAGGAACGCTCAACGCCATTGCTAATAGTGTTGCGGATTTTGCGGTTTCTTTGCAGGAAGGTATTTGCGGTATAAAGGAAATTGATCTCTTTGATACGGCTGAATTCCGCACTCATAAAGGCGGCCAGATAAAAAACTTTATTGCCCGCGATCATATCCCCCAGGGATGGCCGCTCAAAAGAATGTCACGGGCGGATATGCTCTCTTTTGCCGCGACACTTGCGGCTCTGCGTGATGCCGGGCTTGATCCTCTGACCGACTCGCAAAAAGTTGAAATGGGTGTGGCAATTGGCGGAGGTTCCGGCGGCCTTTTGGAGGCGGAAAGTTTTTATATGGAACTGTTGAAAAAGGGCACGGAAAAAGCGCGCTTTTCTCAACTCTCCACAATTTACTGCGCGTCTTCGGCCGACCGTATTGCTTCAGATTTGGGACTATCGGGCCCCAAAACAACATTTATGACGGCATGTTCCGCAGGCGCTACGGCATTAGGATACGCCAGAGACTTGATAGTAAGCGAACAGGCATCAATAATGCTTGCCGGTGGGGTGGAACCGATGTGCCGGATTACTTATGCCGCCTTTAACGCGCTTCAGTCGGTTGATCCGAATGTCTGCAGACCTTTTGATAAAAACCGCGCCGGCCTTTCGCTTGGCGAAGCCTCGGCAATAATGGTTCTGGAAGAGCTGGACGCGGCGATAGAAAGAGGCGCAAGAGTTTATGGAGAAATTCTGGGATACGGCGTTACCTGTGATTCTTTTCACATGACATCACCTGATGAAAAAGCGTCTGGCGCTATTCGTTCTATGCAGGCGGCGCTCCTCGACAGCGGGCTTACCATCAATGATATAGATTACATCAATGCGCATGGCACGGCCACGGCCGTCAATGATGTTACGGAAACCAGGGCAATCAAAGAGCTATTCGGCAAGCGTGCCTATAAGATTCCGGTTAGTTCAACCAAATCCATGCACGCGCACACATTAGGTGCCGCAGGGGCATTGGAAGGAATTGTCAGCATTCTGGCGCTGCTTCACGGTTTTATCCCGCCAACAATCAATTACCAGGATAGCGATCCACTGTGTGATTTGGATTATGTCACCGCAGGTTCAAGAAAAGCCAATCTGCGCACTGTACTTTCTAATTCCTTCGCCTTTGGCGGTAACAACACAACCATTATCTTTGGCAGATATAACGGAGCAGGGGCGCGTCATGGATAAAAAAAGGCAAATAGATAACGCCCGCCGCGTGGTTGTGACCGGTATCGGCATGGTAACCCCGCTGGGTGTAGGCAAAGAAGAATTTGGCCGCAGACTTTTTGCAGGCGATTCTGCGATTGATACAATTAAATCATTTGATACAGCTACTTTTCCATCCCACCTGGGTGCGGAAGTTACCAACTTTACACCGCGAGATTTCATTTCTGTAAAAAACCTGCGGCGGATGGATAAAATTGCCCTGATGACTGCGGCATCAGCCCGCATGGCACTAGATGACGCGGGGATTAAAATAACTGAGGGGAATCGTGACCGCACAGGCATTATCCTCGGCACTGCCTTTGGCGCAACAGATGTAACTTTGCAGTTTGCCTCGACCCTGCTAACCGATGGACCTGCTTTGGTCAACCCGATATTGGTTCCCAACACGGTAATGAATGCACCGGCAGGTCATACGTCAATTGAGCTGGGATTTCGCGGCATCAACACAACTGTAACACATTTCGCGGTTTCTGCTGAAACCGCTATTGCTTATGCGGCGGCAGAAATTCGGCGTGGTACTGCTGATTTTATTCTTACCGGCGGGGTGGATATTTTATCTAAATTTTACTATGAAGTCCTGACAAGATTTCACGCTCTTTCTCCGCAGGATGGGAAGCCGGAAGTTTGCCGTCCTTTTGATAAAGATCGCAACGGAACGATAGCAGGAGAAGGTTGTGGAATAATTTGTCTGGAGAGTTTGCAGTCCGCAATGGAACGAGGCCACAAGCCCTATTGCGAAATTACGGGTGAGGGGATGGGATCTTCACCCGCAACACCTACCGGTTGGCCGGAAAACACTGATGGCATCAAACGGACATTGCACAGAGCTATGAAAAACGCGGGAATTGATGCTGCTTCCATACAAGCAGTTTCTGCGGCTGCTAACGGCGGTAAGATTCTTGATGCCCTGGAGGCGCAAGCATATACTGAAATATTTGCTGATTCCGAAAAAAATCCTTTAATTACCTCGCTCAAAGGTGCTATAGGGGAAAGCTTCTCCGGCGGTGGCATTCGGGCGTGCGCTTTGGCCCTGTCTTTGGAAAAAAATATCCTGCCGCCTGTGGTAGGTCTGACAAAGCCTTTGCGGCCAATGGCTTTTGTTGCCGGAGAAAAAAAAGAGGTAGAAATTAGTAATGCTGCTCTTGCCGGCATTTCTTTTGGCGGGACTTACGGGTATTTGATATTCGGCAGTTGGCAGAATGGGGAGGCAAAAATTTGAACATCGGCGAATGGATAACTAAACGGGCAATAATTCAGCCGGATAAACCGTTTTTGAGTGAAAAAAATAGAGCCTACAGCAATCTGCAGTTTAATGAACGGGTGAACAAAACTGCTCGTGCCTTTATCCATTTGGGGATAAGAAAGGGAGACCGCGTTTCCCTGCTGATGTCCAACTGCAGTGAATTTTTGGAAATATTCTTTGCCTGCGCTAAAACCGGCTCGATTATGGTTCCTCTAAACCTGCGGTTGGCTGTGCCTGAGCTATTATATATTCTCAAAGATTCGGCACCAGACACCTTGATTTATTCTTCTGAGTTTGCCGATAAAGTGCGCGAAATTAAATCCGCCGACATCGGGTTAAAGCAGTATTTACGCCATGGTGAAGAGAGTCTTAAAGAGGATGCTGCTTTCGCGGATTCGGTAAATAGCTTTTCGGGAAGTGAACCATTGGAAACGGAAAATGTCGATCTTAATGATCCTCTTTTTATCATGTACACTTCCGGCACGACAGGCGATCCCAAAGGTGCTGTGCTCACCCATCAAAATATTCTCTTCGGGGCGATTCATTCGCTTCTGGGATACGGTATCAACAAGACTTATAAATCACTGGTTGTCGCGCCGCTGTTTCATATTGGCGCGCTTGCAGCCTCTGTTACGCCAATTATTTATGGTGGCGGCAGCATTGTGCTCAGCACTTTTTACAACGCCGCGGAAATGCTCAAGACTGTCTGCCGCGAAAAAATAAATTATTTGTTTGCCGTACCGGTAATGTTTCAGTTGATGACTGAAGTTGATGAATGGAAAAATGCCGATCTTTCGCATGTGCATTTCTTTATTTCCGGTGGAGCGCCGATACCGCTACCGGTAATTAAAAAATATCAGGAAGAAAAAGGCGTCGGCTTTGTGCAGGGTTACGCGCTTACGGAAACAGGACGACTCACGTCGCTTGACCTGGAAGATTCGATTAGCAAAGCAGGCTCCGTGGGTAAGGAGGTATTCCACGTAAATCTGCGCATTGTTGATGACAACGGGAAAAATCTTCCGGCAAATCAACCCGGAGAAATTATCGTTCAGGGCCCGAATGTTTTTTCCGGTTACTGGCGAAAAGACCTGGCAACCGCGTCAGCGATGAAGGGCGGCTGGTTTCATACAGGTGATATGGGAAGGCGTGATGAAGGTGGCTTTGTTTATATAGTCGGTAGAAAAGTGGAGATGATCATATCTTCAGGTGAAAATATTTACCCGGTGGAGGTGGAAAGAGCAATTCAGACGCTGCCGCAAATTAAAGAAGCAGCGGTTGTGGGAATGCCCGATGAAAAAAGGGGTGAAGTAGTCGGCGCTTTTGTCATCCTGCAAAAAGACGCGAAACTATCGGAGAATGAAATATTGACCGCCCTGCATGACAAAATTGCCCACTATAAGATTCCCAAGAAAATATTTTTTGTTGATGACTTTCCCCGCAACCAAGCGGGCAAAGTGTTAAAAAGAATTTTAAAAAACCGGCTGGAAAGTAAATAAAAAATGGACATAATACCTTATCAGGAAGAGCACAGAATTTTTCGGGATACTTTCCGTAAGTTTTTGGAAAAAGAAATTGTTCCGCATGTAGATCAGTGGGAAGAAGACGGTATAGTGCCACGCTGGGCATGGGAAAAACTTGGGCGAAACGGCTTTTTGTGTACGGCAGTGCCTGTAGAGTATGGCGGGCAGGAGGCTGATTTTCTCTACTCGGCAATTTTGATTGAAGAGATGGCGAGGGCAAATTTTTACGGTCTTTCCGCGCGACTGCACAGCGATGTTGTGGTTCCTTATCTTGTGCAACTGGCAAGCGAAGAGCAAAAGAAAAAGTATCTTCCCGGCTGTATTAGCGGTGAAATACTCATGGCGATTGCCATGACGGAACCGCAGGCGGGCAGCGACCTGGCGGGAATTAAGACAACAGCCACAGAAGATGGGGACTCATTTGTTCTAAATGGCCAAAAAACATTTATCTCCAACGGCATCAATTGTGATCTGGTAATTGTGGCGGCTAAAAATCCCAAGGAGGCGAATCCGCATGCCGCGGTTGACTTGTTTTTGGTAGAAGCAGGAACGCCAGGGTTTGAGAAGGGAAAAGTGCTGAAAAAAGTCGGTTGGCGCTCTCAGGATACGGCCGAACTTTTCTTCCATGATTGCCGGATACCCGTCGATAATCGCCTCGGCGCTCAAGGTTCCGGCTTTAAGAATTTAATGAAAAACCTGCAGCAAGAGCGTCTGATTTGCACTATCGGCGCGATCACCGCGGCAGAATTTATGTTGGCAGAAACCATCAAATACTGTAAAGAGCGCCAAGTGTTTGGGAAGCCGTTGACAAAATTTCAAAACACGCAATTTGCTCTGGCTGAAATGGCTGCAGAAATAAGAATCGGCAGGACTTTTGTTGATAAGTTGATTGTGGAACACTGGCAGAAGAATGTTGTGGTCATTGATGTATCCATGGCCAAATTCTGGGTTACGGAAATGGCCTGGAGGGTTGCTGACCGCTGTTTACAGCTCTTCGGCGGCTATGGCTATTGTGAAGAGTATCCCATTGCCCGCGCTTGGCGCGATATTCGCATTACGCGAATTCTAGCGGGATCAAACGAGATTATGAAGCAGATTATTGGCAAAGCAATAACTTCATGAGTAATTAATTTATTAAAAAAGAGGATGTATGAAATTTAAATTGATTTATCCGAAGTGGGAAAAGTTAGACAAACAAACACCTTTTATCTTGCCGCCGCATGGCCCTGTTGTTTTTGCCGCAGCCATCCCTGATTATGTGGATGTGGAATTTATTGATGAAAACGTGCAGCCGATTGACTTTGATCAGGAGGCGGATTTTATCGGCATTTCCGTAATGCTTACTGCTCAGATCAAACGCGGCTGGGAAATTGCTGATACCTTCCGGCAAAAAGGAGTTAAAGTTATCTTTGGCGGTATCGCCACAATGCTGCATGCCGAAGAAACAGGTGATCATGCCGACGCGGTATTCCTAGGCGAAGCTGAAGGAAGGATGGAGCAGGTATTTGCCGATTTCAAAGCAGGCAAGCTGCAAAAAGTTTATGACTATATGCAGAATTTTCCGGCAATTGAAACCGTGGGAACGGCAAGGCGAAGTATTCTAAATCGCGAAATGTATAACTATCGAGGC
>JBAXON010000156.1:0-7539 GCA_037133255.1 Deltaproteobacteria bacterium | reverse complement strand
ATTGCTTACAATGGAAAAGTGTGCAAAGCTCTTCAAAAGTAAAAAATAGCATAGGACCAGTTCGAGTAAGTAAAGAATCCAGTAAAAGAGTAAATTATGAAAAAAGACAATTTGGAAATCATATTGGAAGACATTCGGGGAAAGTTTGATTTGGTTTTGGAAGGTCATGATGCCCTCCATAAGGAAATAAAAGATACCCGAAAAGAACTATGTGAAAAAATAAATTTAGTTGACTTCAAGGTAGGGGCACTGGACCAGAAGATTGACAACGTAGAAACCAACCTCAACGCTAAAATTGACAGCGTAGAAACCAGACTCAACACTAAAATCGACAACGTGGAAAGCAGCCTCAACTCTAAGATTGACAACGTAGAAACCAGCCTCAACGCTAAAATTGACAGCGTAGAAACCAGGCTCAGCGCTAAAATTGACAACGTGGAAAGCAGCCTCAACACTAAAATCGACAACGTAGAGACCAACCTCAGCGCTAAAATCGACAACGTTGCAGTTAATCTTGCCGCGCACCGCCGTGATACAGAAGCGCATCCGGCGCTTTACAAGGTCAAAGAAGGCAACTAAACACCTCCCCCAAAACCAAGGTATCGCGCAATCCATCACGCGGCGGTAAATGTCAGAAAACATAACCATTGTTTCCATTAATTGTTTTAATTAACGGTGAATAAAAAGTTGAAATAGACGGGTAGTTGTACAATATTTTCAAAGAGGTGTAATCCATGCCAAAATCCAATCAAAAACAAATCCTCCTAGGTAAAATACAGGAAAAGCAAGCTCTCATCGGCATTATCGGGCTGGGCTATGTCGGGCTGCCTCTGGCGCTGGCCTATGCCGAAAAAGGTTTTAAAGTTCTTGGCTTTGATATCGATCCTAAAAAGATTGAAGCGCTTAACCGGGGCGAATCTTACATCTCCCATCTGGATTCAGCGCGGATAAAACAGTCCACGCAATCCAAGCTGCTAATGGCTACAGCTGACTTTTCAAGGATTGGCGAACCCGATACCCTGCTTATCTGTGTTCCCACACCGCTTACACCGCAGCGCGATCCGGACATGTCTTATATTGTCAGCACAACGCAACAAATCAAATCGCAGTTGCGCCAAGGCCAGCTCATCGTATTGGAATCGACCACCTACCCGGGCACAACCGAAGAACTCGTCAGAGAAATTCTAGAAGAAACCGGTCTTAAATGCGGCCGGGATTTTTATCTTGCTTTTTCACCGGAACGTGAAGATCCCGGCAACGCCCAGTATTTCACCACCAATATCCCCAAAATCGTCGGCGGAGTTGATCAGGATAGCGGCGATCTGGCACAAGCCATGTATGATATGGTCATCAATAAGACAATACGCGTATCCAACGCGCGCACTGCTGAGGCTTCAAAACTTACTGAGAACATCTTTCGTGCTGTTAATATCGCGCTGGTTAACGAACTCAAAGTTATCTATGAGCGCATGGATATCGATGTTTGGGAAGTATTGGATGCGGCCGCAACCAAGCCATTCGGATTTATGCGCTTTAATCCCGGCCCGGGTTGGGGCGGCCATTGTATTCCGCTGGATCCCTTCTATCTTGCATGGAAGGCAAGAGAATGCGGCGTGGATACCAAGTTTATCGAGCTGGCAGGAGAAGTCAACCGCCGTATGCCGGAATATGTCGTGCAAAGGTTACAACAAGCGCTCAATGAACGCGGCAAGGCCATTAAAGGCAGCAAGCTGCTAATTATGGGGTTATCCTATAAAAAGGACATCGGTGATATTCGCGAAAGTCCCGCCTATCAGATCATTCCCCGGCTTGTAAACCTGGGCGCCGGGATCACCTACCACGATCCCTTCGTTCCGGCAATCACGCGCAGCCGGAATTGGCCGGATCCACTTGCGCTTACATCCCAGCCGCTGACGAAAGAAACAATCGCTTCTCAGGATGCCGTCCTGATCATAACCGATCACACATCGGTCGATTATGAACTAATTGCCAGACACGCAAAACTGATTATCGATAGCCGGGGGGTGTATCGAAAACCAATGGCCAACGTAGTCAAGGCATAACTTTTTCCACTCTTTACTCTTTACAGTTATTTTGGTAACCTACACACAAAGAAAAAGAGGAGAGGAGATGAAATAAATGAGCACAGCAACTGTGAACAATGTGATCGATGAATTTATCCACTTGCCCCTTGATCACAAGGTATATGCAACAGAAGTAATCAAGAAGCAGTTGATAGAGGCAAAAAGAGAGGCCATTGCCAAGAGAGAAAAAACAGCGATGGCCAGTTTCAGGAAGAAGATGACCAAGAGCGACACTGTAAAAGAATTATACAAGGATCTTGAAAGTGATTAAGATATCTTGGGATCAAGGTTTTAAGAGGACTTACCGGAAGATTGACAATTAACTATGTAGTGGTAAATTATCAACTAGATTGAACGACACTAAGAGGTTTTATTATGGAACACACTGCTGTAAAAGATTATGTCAAGATACCTAAACAGGAATATAGCCTGCTCAAGGAAGTCTATCGCACTGTTCAGCGTCAGTCATTTCTCGTAAGACTTGATGAATCTGAACGGAATCTTGCTGCTGGCAAGACTAAATCAATTTCCGTTAAAGATTTTATTAACGCCGTCTAAAAAGTATGAAACCGAAATTAATACATTTTGACAGTGTCTTCGAAAAGCGATGGTATAAGTATTTGGCGGGGCTTACGGAAAAACAAAAAGAACAATTGAGAGAGCGCCTTGCTATCTTTAATGAAAACGTCTTCGATAAACGACTTAAGACCCATCGATTGAAGGGTAATCTCAAAGAGTATTTCGCTTTTTCAATAAGCTATTCTGACAGAATTGTTTTCAAAATAATTGAAGACAATTCTGTATATTTTATTGAAGTTGGCAGCCACGACATCTGTTACTGAAATGTTCTTTGCCCCATGCACCGCACCCCTCACGCATTTATGAATACCATTCTCATCAATGATTCCACAATTTAGTGAGCCAAGCTAACTATAGGAGACGTAAGTCGTAGTGAAATCTGTAAGTCGAACTATCCAATAGCTCCAGGCTATTGGGAACTATCCCCGAAGCGAATGGCCTAACCACCTGAAGGTGACGCGAGGCCACTGTAGGCGTAGTGGGAAACGAATCAAAACTTCAAAGGTTTTATAACTTATGTCTTCTTTCCTTGTCACCGGCGGGGCCGGCTTTATTGGCTCAAATATTGTAGAAGAACTTATCAGGCTTGGCCATAGCGTCCGCGTGCTGGATAACTTTGCAACCGGCAAAAGAGAAAACCTGACGCCTTTTTTGGATAAGATCGACCTTATCGAAGGCGACATTCGCGATGAAGATGCCTGCCGCCGCGCAGTCGATGGTATTGACTACGTCCTGCACCAGGCAGCCATGGCCAGCGTACCGCGTTCCCTGACAGAACCCGTCATGACAAGCGAAGTCAACATCATGGGCACCATAAAACTGCTTACCGCTGCCGCCAAGGCTCGCGTGCGCCGCTTCGTCTATGCCGCATCCTCTTCCGCCTATGGCGATCAGCCCGTGCCCGTTAAAAACGAGCAACTGATCCCCCTGCCCCTTTCGCCTTATGCCGCTGCCAAATTGGCCGGTGAATACTTTTGCCAGGCCTACAGCCAGTCAATGGGGCTGGAAGCAGTCGGGCTGCGCTACTTCAACGTCTTCGGCCCGCGTCAAAACCCCAAAAGCCAGTACAGCGCCGTGATACCGCTTTTCGTAACGGCCGTAATTGAAGGCCGCAGACCAACAATCTATGGCGATGGATTGCAGACGCGCGATTTCACCTATGTTGCCAACAACGTCCAGGCCAATATCCTGGCTGCCACAACTCAAAAACCCGTGGCGGGCAGAATCATCAACATCGCCTGCGGAACATCGTTTTCATTATTGGATTTATTAAAAGCTATTAACGAAGCCTTAAACTGCCAATCCTCGAAGGCGTCTAAACCTACTTTCCCTTCCGCTTCACGTTTCACGAATAACGCTTTAGTGACACTCGCTGAGAATGAGCATAGCGAAATTCGAAGCGCAAGTGGTAGTGAGACTCAAATTACACAAGTGCAGCGTAGTGAAATTTGTAAAGTCGAACTATCCAATAGCCACAGGCTATTGGGAACTATCCCCGAAGCGCAGCGTAGTGGGAAAAGCACTGTTCCTATTGAGCCTATTTTTGAACCTGCGCGCAAAGGCGATGTGAAACATTCGCTTGCGGATATTTCGCTTGCCAGCGAGCTACTAGGCTACGAAGTCAAAGTTGATTTCAACTAAGGCATCCGCCGCTCCGTGGAATGGTATTTAAATTATGAAACACCTTTTGATAAATTCCCAAAACTTACCGAATTAGTAATCTCATACAACCGTCCCCATTAATTGTTATAATTAACTGAGAATAAAAAAGTTGAAATAGATGGTTAGTTGTGCAAAGCTCTCATAACAGCGATGGCAAAGAAACATTGTTGGTTCACAACGCGGTAGTGAAAATGGAGGTAAAACTTTATGAAAACCGGAACTTTTGGTGAAGCTTTAGAAATTATTGAATCTTTTCCCTACGAGCAAAAAGAATCGCTTATCGAAATTGTTAAACGGCGGCTAACAGATGAACGGAGAGAACGGCTTGCACAAACCGTTAAAGAAGCTCGGGAGGAGTATGCTCGTGGTGAAGTCAGGCGGGGCACAGTTGATGACCTCATGCTTGAGATTGCTCAATGAGAACAAGGAGGAATCCATGCTCAATGTAACAGTAAAAAAAGAAATCATTAATCAGATGGGGCATCTTGATTACGAACACCAAAAACGCGTACTTGATTTTGCCCGTGCCTTGGCTGTAACTGCACATAAAGGAGTACCGGGCAAGTTTCTTCTTTCGTTTGGAGGCAAATATCCTGCTGATGATTTAAGGGAAATGAAAAAGGCTATAGAAGATCACTGTGAAAAGGTAGATAAAAATGAGTGGTAAATATTTACTCGATACAAATATTGTAATCGCACTCTTTGCTGAAGATTCTTCTATCCAGAAGCATATTGCCAAGGCAAGAGAAATATTTATTGTGAAACTCCAATTCCGAAAGCTCAGCGCAGCGGAATTGGCAAGTTGAACAATCCCGCACAGCGGAGGGTATAATACCTCGCAGCTTGCTTTGGAGTTCATGCCCGTGATCCCGTCCACGGTTATAGGGGAACTGTTTTTTGGTGCTTTTAAGTCCTCACGACCAAATGAAAATTCCACACGCATTGAAAATTTTGCTGCCGTCAATGCCGTCCTTGTTTGTGGCATAGATACAAGTAGAGAGTATGGACGTATCAAAAACCTGTTGCTTAAAAAGGGGCTTCCGATACCAGAAAATGATATTTGGATTGCCGCACTAGCCGTAGAGCATGACCTGACCTTAGTTACACGTGATGAACACTTCAAAAATATTGACGAGCTGAAAAGATCGGTTTGGTGAAGTTACACTTTGCACCCCTCACCCATTACTGTTTTTCTATTCCGTGAAAAAACGAATCTCATAAATATTTGGTATACCCATTAGAAGGTTGGAGAGAAACAATGGACAATAACTTGAATGCGCAAGAATGATAATTAAAAATCCGTCCAATCCTCCAATCAAATGCTTTGCGAAAATCACAGCTAAAAAGGAATCAACAGTGAATAAATTTCCCATTTCATCGCTTCAACTTTTTTTATCAACGCATCAACAATTTAGTGAGACCAGTTGACTATAAGAAACGTAAGTCGTAGTGAAACTCCAATTCCGAAAGTGAAACGCATCGGAATTGGTTAGTTGAACTATCCAATGGCTTTGCCATTGGGAACTATCCCCGAAGTGCAGCGTAGTGGGACAACAATTTCCTGTATCAACAATTTAGTGACACTCGCTGATAATGAGACCCAAGCTTCAGAAGCGCAGTGCACTGAAGCTTGTATGACAAATTATACCCCTGGGCAGAATGAGCATAGCGAAACTCGAAGCGCAAGTGGTAGTGAGTCTTGCTAAAATCGAGCGAAGAGACCTTTAAATTATGAAACACATTTTGACAAACTCCAAAAAGTTACCGAATTAGTAATCTACTACAACCGTCCCCATTAACGTTAATATAGTACCTATCTACCGGTATTGACAATTGACCTGTTTATGGTCTATAATAGGACACATCAATACGAAGAGAGGTGATTAATGAAATTAGCAAGTCAACTCAAACCGATCAGCTACCTGAAGGCTCACGCTGCTGAAATCGTACGCAATATGGGCGGGCAACTGGAACCGCTTATCATCACCCAGAACGGCACACCCAAAGTGGTTATCCAGAACATAGAAAGCTACGAAAATACATTGGAAACGATGGCCCTTTTGAAAATCCTTGCCCTCGGAAACCGGCAAATCGATGAAGGCAAAATTCAGCCAGCCGCCGAAATTATCAATGGCCTGCGCGAGCAGCGGAGCAAGGGCTGATGTCTTTCAAAGTATTATTGACAGCAGACGCGGCCCGCGATCTTGATGAACTCTATCAATGCATAGCTATTCATGATGCACCCGGAAAAGCAGATCAAGTTTTGACCAATATCGAAAAGATTTTCGGCAGTTTGTCCGAGACTCCCGAACGTGGCGTCTATCCGAAAGAATTAATCGCTTTGGGTATCCGCGATTATCGCGAGATCTTTTTCAAACCATACCGTTTGATCTACCGGGTTATTGGCGACAACATTTACATATTGCTGATTGTTGACGGACGTCGCGATATGCAAACTCTATTGCAGCGAAGACTTTTGGGAAATGAATAACGTAACCTTCTCTGCTACCTACCAACACATACCAAAGAAAATGGTCTGGAGGTTTGCCTTGAATGGTACAAAAAAACGTGATAATTATGACAATATTAAAAGAAAAAGGAGGATAACACTATGCCGACAAGTGCAAGCACTACTATGATGAAAATGATGGAATCTCTTCCGGAACCTGTGCAGGAGCGTGCCTTGGAACATATGCAGCAATATATTGAGGACATCCGGGACGAACTCAAGTGGAGTGACGCCTTTGGGAATCCCCAGGGCAAACTCATAGCATCCGCACGACAAGCGCGGGAGGAAATCATGCAAGGCAAAGCAACGCCGATGAATGTTGAAGACCTATGAAATCAGATACGCTGCCTTCCTTCTGGGAGACATACAGAAAGCTCGATCCGAATACGCGAAAGCGTGCAAGAAAGACATACCGGCTCTGGATTGCGGACTCATTTCATCCGTCTCTACGATTCAAATGCATCAACCATGAGGAAGATATCTGGTCAGTCCGAATAACTCTAGGTGTGCGAGCTTTGGGCGTGCTCGATGGAGATACGATTACATGGTTTTGGGTAGGCGATCACGATGACTACAAAAGGTTCTTCGGGTAAGTAACACCACCAAGGCACAGCACTTGTTACCACACAAAATACACCAGGTCTCGAAGCTATTACAGGCGTAATGCAGTCCGCGCAACATCAGCTGACGGCAACTTGCAGGAAA
>JBAXON010000155.1:0-7592 GCA_037133255.1 Deltaproteobacteria bacterium | reverse complement strand
GGAAAAGCATTGTTGGCAATACGGGTGATATCCTTGGCCACGTTTATGATCTTACCGCGGAATTTGTTGAGCCTTATCCTATAGTAACCGGGATAATACTCAGTTCTGCCCGGAAAAAAAATCCTATGTTCCTGCCTTGGCAGGATGTAATTGATATAGATGAAGATGAAGATGTGTCCGTTTCCATAAAATCAACGGATGAAATATCAACACTAAATTTGCGTTCAGGTGAAATTCTGCTCAAGGACGCCCTTTTAGATAAGCAGGTTGTTGATACCGATGGCGCTAAGATTCGGAGGGTAAATGATCTTCAGTTTTTAAAGACGCGCCACGGATTGCATCTGGTGCATGTTGATGTTGGTTTTCGCGGTCTGATCCGCCGCGTAGGTGTGACCAAGGCCTTTGATGCCATCATGAATGGTCTTTTTGATTATAAATTAACTGATCAGCTTATCCCCTGGAAGTTCACCCAGCCACTGCATTCAGCCGATTTGTTGCGTTTGAATATCGCCCAGAACAGGATCGGCCAAATCCATCCGGCGGATCTTGCCGACATTCTGGAGGATCTGGATATTAAACAGCGATCGGTATTATTTCAATCATTGGATGTGGAAACGGCGGCGGAAACTCTGGAAGAAACTGATCCGAAGGTTCAGGTGAGTCTGATCAATGATCTTAATTCGGCCCAGGCATCAGATATTATCGAGGAGATGTCTCTTTCTGAAGCCGCTGATCTTCTGGGCGATTTGCCCAAAGCTCAGGCGGAAGTAATTTTACAAGGGATGGAAAAAGATATTGCCGATGATGTTAAAGAACTTCTTACACATCCGGAGAGAGAAGCAGGCGGTATGATGACCACATCCTACCTGAGTTTCCGTCCGTCAACTTCTGTTCGGGAAGCAATGGAAAGATTTCGTCTGGAGGCAGCGGATATTGATCTGGTTTACTATGTATATGTGACCGATGATGATGAACGCTTGCTGGGCGTCATTAGTCTGCGTGATTTAATTTTAGCAGCAGAAGATAAAAAACTCGAAGAACTGATGGACGAGCGTGTTATTTCAGTAAAGTTGGATGACAAAGATGATACTATCGCCGATCATTTTGCCAAGTATGCGGTAACGGCGATACCTGTTGTTGATGATAATGAACGCATGCAGGGAACTATTATATTTAAAAATTTATTAGAAGTTGTTGCTCCTCATCTGGGACAATAAACTTATTGTGAAACTCCAATTCCGAAAGCGTAGTAACCTGAAGGTCATCTGCGACGTAGCGGAATTGGTAAGTTGAACAATCCCGCACAGCGGAGGGTACAATACCACGCAGCTTGCTTTGGGGTTCATACCCGTGAATCTTTTGTGACAGAAATTATGACTCAAAAATTAGGACAGCTTTGGAAGAAATTGCTCCAGACCGGCTTGTGGAAACTCGGGCTTTTTTTCGCGTTTATCGGTCCGGGAATCATTACGTCCAATGTGGATAACGATGCCGGTGGTATAACTACATATTCTCTGGCAGGCGCGCAGTATGGTCTTCGGCTTCTTTGGATACTTCTTCCCGTAACAGTCGCTTTAATTATTATTCAGGAGATGTGCGCCCGGATGGGAGTTGTTTCCGGCAAAGGTCTTTCCGATTTAATTCGGGAACGATTCGGGGCAAAAATCACTTTTTATCTTATGATCATTCTGTTTGTGGCCAATATGGGCAATACCGTTTCAGAATTCGCCGGTATTGCCGCCAGTATGGAATTGTTCGGAATAAGTAAATATATCTCTGTACCCGTTGGCGCTATATTTGTTTGGTGGCTGATAGTAAAGGGAAGTTATAAATCGGTAGAAAAGGCGTTTTTATTTGCCTGCATCTTTTATCTATCCTATATCATTTCCGGATTTATGGTCAGCCCGAATTGGTCTGAAATCAGCGCTGCTACATTTACGCCAACGCTTAAGTTTGATACCGGAATGCTGACCATGGCGATAGGTATTATCGGAACAACGATTGCGCCCTGGATGCAGTTTTATTTGCAGTCATCCATTGTGGATAAGGGTTTAAAGGCCGAAACTTACAAGTATGCCCGGATGGATGTAATCTTCGGCTCTATAACCGTTAATGTGGTAGCATTTTTTATAATAATGCTTTGCGCGGTGACGTTGTTTCAAAATGGTATCAAGATTGAAACGGCTAAAGATGCCGCGCAGTCATTGGCTCCTCTTGCCGGAGTATATTGTTCCTGGTTATTTGCTTTTGGATTACTAAACGCTTCCCTTTTTGCCGCGTCTATTTTGCCGCTATCTACCGCTTATACAATTTGTGAGGCGTTCGGGTGGGAATCAAGCTTAACTACTAAATTTGTCGAAGCACCGCAGTTTTATGGCCTGTATTCGCTGATGATTTTTCTGGGGGCGGGGATTATTCTCCTGCCCAATGTGCCTCTGATTGCGATAATGTATTATTCTCAGGTTGTTAATGGAATCCTGCTGCCGTTTATCTTAATTTTTATGCTTCTTTTGATCAACGATCGCCGCATCATGGGAAATTATGTCAATAGCAGATTGATGAATATTGTTTCCTGGGGTACAGTAATTATACTGATTGGTTTGTCACTTGCGATGGTTGTATCGGCTTTTTTCTAGGAGTATTCAATTCAGCAATTTCCCCAGTCTCTGCCAGCGGATGCTTTGTTCATCAGGATTCCAAGACCAGTAGATAATAAAGGCCTTTCCCTGAACATCTTTCAAATCCACAAATCCCCAGAAGCGGCTATCCATACTTTCATCGCGGTTATCGCCCATGACAAAAAGAGAACCCCTGGGGACGGTTACCGGACCGAAATTATCGCGAGGTTGAAATGATGCCGGATAAATCATTTTGTCAGAATAAATTCCTATATTGTCTGTAAATACCTTGCCATTGATAAATATTTTTTTATCTTTAATTTCAATTTTATCTCCTCCGGTACCAATCACGCGCTTGATAAAATCAAGGGAGCGATCCTGTGGATAAATGAAAACGACGATATCTCCTCTTTGAGGATCAGTAATAGAGAGAATTGTATTTCGAAAGTAAGGTATCTTTATCCCGTAAATAAATTTATTGACGACAAGTTGGTCGCCAACAAGTAGTGTGGGAACCATCGAGCGGGAAGGTATTTTATACATCTTGACAATAAAAGTGGTGATCAGGAGGGCAATCAAGACAGCGGCAATGATGCCTTCTATAAATTCTCTTATTTTTGATTTCATTTTGACATCAGACATAAATTTCAATGCAGGATATTTCCGAATCTCTGCCAGCGGAGATTATTTTCTTCGCGATTCCATGACCAGTAAATAATTAAAGCCTTGCCTTCCACATCCTTCAGATCTACAAATCCCCAGAAACGGCTGTCCGCGCTTTCATCACGGTTATCTCCCATGACGAAAAGCGAATTTTGGGGAACGGTTACCGGGCCGAAATTGTCGCGTGGCTGCATGGAAGCAGGATAAGTTATATTATCACTATAAATGCCGAAAGCATCAGAATATTGCTTGCCATTGATAAATATAATTTTGTTTTTAATCTCAATCTTATCGCCACTGATACCGACAACACGTTTAATATAATCTTTGTCGCGATCGTTAGGATAGATGAAAACAACAATGTCGCCTCTTTGTGGATCGGTAATGGGAATAATTGTTTTTCGAAAAAAAGGTACTTTTACTCCGTAAATAAATTTATTAACCAGAAGATGATCGCCGACAAGCAGTGTGGGAACCATGGAGCGGGAAGGTATTTTATACGCTTGAACGATAAATGTGCGCACGACAACGGCAATCAAGATAGCAATAATTATTGCTTCGACGTATTCATGTATTTTTGATTTTATTTTTTCCTTATTCTTAACTTTCTCTTTTGTTTTATCTTCAATCATAATTAATACTAAAACCTCTACGAATAAATATTGGATAAAGAAAGGGCAATCAAGAATAGCGCGATAAAGCCTTTTGCTAACTTTCTGCCGATCATCGTAAAAATGGCACGATGTGTAGCACGAAAAGGCTTTTTCAATTTAGATTGGCGAAGAAATTCAACTATCAGAATTCCTGCGAAGCCTCCTAAAAAAAATCCTACCCAAATGCCCGGTCCCCAAAATAGCGGCGTAAGAATGAAAGCTCCCGTAATTGCGCCTATTGCGGCTGCCAGCAGAGATTTCTTTACATCCGTTGGCTTTAACCCTCCGGACATATCCAAAAGAAAATCAATTATTTCAGTAATTATAGCGATAATAAACAGAAACAAAAGAATCTTCCAGCCGATGCGATCAAAGCCTGTAAAAATCGCATAAAACAAAACATCAAAAAAAATGACGAGAGTTCCGGGCAAGCCAAACAAATTCAAAAAAATGCCCGCAAACAATATCAAAATAAAAATAGCCAATCCCGCCATGGCTAAAAAAGACAATTTATTTCTTCCTCTTCAGCTTTGCAAGTTGCAAGTTCTCAAAAAACAGCACAATCGGACAGGAAATGAATACGGAAGAATAGGTGCCAAACACAACGCCGACAAGCAAAGAAAAGGCCAGATCGTGCAGCACCGGCCCACCCCAAATGTAGAGGGCGATAACAGTAAGAAAGACCGTAAATGAAGTTAGTATGGTCCTGCTTAATGTTTGATTAATGCTCATGTTGATAGTATCTGCAAGTTTTTGCCGTGGATTGAGCTTTACATTTTCCCGAATTCGATCAAGCACAACAATGGTATCATTGATGGAGAAACCGATGATGAAGAATATCGCAGCCAGAATGGAGATGGTAAATTCCATCTTCAGTATGGAAACTGTGCCGATGATAATAATAACATCATGAACAAGAGCTATTATGCCGCCCAGCGCGTAGCGGAACTCAAAGCGCCAGGCAATATAGGCAAGCATTGCCATCCAGGAAAGAATAACGGCAAAGATGGCTTTTCTCTGGAAATCTATGCCGACTTTTGAACCGACTATTTCCACTCTTCTAATTTCGTAATCTTTGTTGAAGGCCGCAGTTAATGGTTTACTCACGTTTTCTTCTAAAAGTTTTTGATCATGGAAAGACTCCTGTGTGCGAAGGAGAAACTCGTTGGCACCGAACTGCTGGATAACGCTTTTTTCCAGACGGGTTGATTTAAGGGCATCTCGAATCTTATCGGCAGTCATATCCTTCTGAAATTTTACTTGAATTATAGAACCACCGGCAAAATCAATTCCAAGGTTTAAACCACCATGGAGAATAACAGACGCAATACAGATTATTGTCAGGATTACCGAGAAAATTATCGCGTACTTCATTTTCCCGACGAAATCTATGTGAATTCCTGGTTTGATTAACTCCATACTATATCTCCTGCCTGCTTATTTATTTTTTTTAAATGCTTAATTTCTTAATATTAAAGTTCCAGGTAAAATAATCAAAAATTACCCTCGTGACGAAAACAGCGGTAAAAAGGCTGGCCAAAAGACCAATGATCAGCGTAACCGCAAATCCCTTAATCGGACCGGTACCAAATATAACCAGAAAAATTGCTGAAACGATTCCGGTAACATGCGTATCAATAATAGTGATAAATGCCCTCGAATAACCAGTATCGAGCGCCAGTCGAATATTTTTCCCCGTGCGTAGTTCTTCCCGAATCCGTTCAAAGATAAGCACGTTGGCATCAACCGCCATACCGACAGTGAGCAGAAGCCCCGCAATTCCGGGCAGGGTTAGTGTGGCTTTGAAGGCTGCCAGTACCCCTAAAACAAGAACGATGTTGATAATGAGGGCCAAGTCCGCGACAGTTCCCGAAAGGCGATAATAGATGATCATAAAGAAAATAACCAACAGCGATCCGATAAGCGTGGCCATAATGCCCTGCCGAATCGAGTCACTGCCGAGTGATGGGCCTACCGTTCTTTCTTCCAGAATATTTACCGGTGCTGGTAGTGAGCCTGCGCGCAAAACGATCGCTAAATCGCGTGCTTCATCCATGGTGAAGCTACCGGTAATTTGAGCCTGCCCCCCGGAGATTCTTTCCTGAATAACCGGCGCCGAATGTACAACACCATCCAAAACAATGGCCAGACGCTTGCGGACATTTTCATTAGTGATCCGGTCGAAGTCGGTTGATCCCTGGGAATTGAATTTTATGGAAACATTCGGTTCGCCAAAGCGGTCTGAAATTTGTACTTTGGCTGTCTCAAGTGATGCGCCGGTAAGAAGAGTTTTATTCTTTATCAGGTAAGGCATAGAACCTTTTTGTCCGGTTGATTTATCTGCGCGTAAGCCATAAGCAATTATATCTCCCTCCGGAATAATACCTCGAAGAGCTTCATCCAGGGAATTTTCATCATCAACTATCTTGAATTCCAAAAGAGCTGTCTTTCCGATCAGGTTCTTTGCCCTTTCCGGGTCTTGAATCCCCGGTAATTGAATCATGATCCTGTTATCTCCCTCAGGTACAATTTCCGGTTCCGAGATTCCAAACTGATCTACTCTGTTTCGAATTGTCTCGAGACTATGTTCAACCGTAAGCTTTTTGAGATCAATAGCTCGTCTATCATTGATTTTTAAAACGACTGTTTGTCCACCTTCGCGCGGAGTTGACGAGGCCACTTCCAGGTCGAGATAGTGATCACGCAGGATTTTATCGAGCACCGCCCTGCCTGCAGATTCGGTTAACTCCAGAGAAATCGTGGCGCCGATTGCTCTTTCCACCTTCCGGAAACGCACCTTGTTTTCCATTAATGATTCCTTCAGGTTATTTGCCGATCTTTCCATCATGGATTCCAAAGCTTTTTCCGTATCAACCTCTAAAACAAGATGCATTCCTCCCTGGAGATCCAGGCCGAGATGAATTTTTTCTTTAGGGAAATATTCATTCCAGGGGGATGGAATCTGAGGAAACAGAGTCGGTATTAAAAAATAGATAGCAACAAGACAGACAGTTGCTGTAATTGCCATTCTTAGTTTGATAGATTTAAACATGAATTGCCCCTTTCAATATTATACCTTTGTTGCCGGCGCCCCTGCTTTTTGGAGGACTATTCCGATTCCTCCGCGGGAGACTTTAATTCGTACTTTGTCGGCAATTTCTAAAGTGATGATTGATTCGGAAAGACCGGTTACTTTGCCGTGAATTCCGCCTGTGGTCGCTACTGTGTCACCATATGCAAGGCCATCTAACATGGCCTTGAGTTCTTTTTGTTTCTTTTGCTGGGGACGAATTAGTAAAAAATAGAAAATTACAAAAATTACTCCCATTGTGATCATGAAACCCCAATCACCAAAACCACCAGCCGAACCTGCGGCACCTTGGTTACTACCCATTGCATATACTGTTGATATCAATTTTCTTCCCTCCTTGAAATTTGCTCTTTATCAGATTTTTTTATAAATTCATCTTATTTTTTTAAAAAATCATTTTTCCAAAAAAAATAAAAGCCAGGGTGATATTACCCCAAAACCAACTATAGAAAAATCAAAAGAAATAAGAGATTTAAAAATTATGCAGCCAGAAGAAAAAATAGTCTTGTCTGAAAATGTCGCCTCTGAAGTAATTCCTAATATATTGGAAGAAGGCTTTTTGGAAGA
>JBAXON010000154.1:0-7605 GCA_037133255.1 Deltaproteobacteria bacterium | reverse complement strand
CTTGAATCTTAGGGGGAATGATATTACGGACAGGAAGCTGATGATTAGGCAACCAAAATCAGGGAGGGATATAGAAGTTGCCTTTATGACGGAATCTATCGCAAAGAGGCTTTCTGAATATGTCCGTTGCCAGCAGGATCCGGAGAGCAGGATTTTTCCGATATGCTATTCCTCCGCTTTATCCATGGTGAGGAAACTTGGCGAAAAAGTCGGAATCAAAATTCGCCCCCATGATCTGCGTAGATATTCGGCAACTCATGCCAGTCGTAACGGTATTCCTCTGGAAGTAGTATCAAAGGTTCTGCTCAGGCATCAGGATACTAAAACTACTCAGATGTACCTGGGGAAAGTTACCGATACGGAAGCAATAAGATGGATGGATGTGCTGCACGGTAATTAATGTACTTAACCGACCTTTGGGGAATATTTTATATTTAAGCAGCAAATAAAACAGATCTCAGCTTTGAGTTGAAGAGAAGATTGCCACATGAAAGCATCAACTTTTCGTGACTAGGCCAAGTTGTGTAGTACAGGAAGGCATACGTAAAAAAACAAATACTTAATCAATGGCATCCCTCTCCCCATCTACAAGTACACACCTTTGAGTTCGAAATTGCAGTGAAGATTGCCAATTGAAAGTTGCAACATTATGTTCAACCGGCGTTTCATGATGAACAACTAATTCTCAAACTTTGCCTACTGTTTTTCTTTTTGAGCCTGCATTCAGCCTGATCGCTGCTTCTTAGTATAGGCAAAACTGTTTCAAACTCAAGTTTAAGAACTCCCTCCAACATTAATCCTTCTGCTAGTCTGGAAAAGTAGTAACTTTATTCTGACCCAACTTGTTTAGAGGCAGTTTGCTGTTATTTAACGATCGATAATGTTCAACCTTGATGTTGAGATTTTTCATGCGATGGATCAGAGTGGTGCGTTTCATCCCCAGTAATTCGGCAGCCCCGCATTTACCACCGATTATACCGCCGCTTTTTTCCAAGGCCTTGTGAATCAGTTTTTTTTCGAAATCTTTAAAATTAAACATTCCATCAAGTACTCCGGACCGATTCTCATCCTGTTCATTGTTGCCGGCCAATTCGGCAAAACGGAATTGCACGTCTCCGGAAATAACTGTCCGTTCGATGATATTGGAAAGCTCCCGAATATTTCCCGGCCAGGCATACGCTTGTAGTTTTTCCATCTCTGCCGTTGTAATACCGGAATACGGTTTACCGCACTGTGAACTTAAAAGCTTAAGAAAATAAATAGCCAACGCCGGAATATCTTCCCTGCGTTCGCGAAGAGGGGGCACATGAATAGGGTAAACGTTCAGGCGATAAAAGAGATCCTCCCGAAACCGGCCTGCTTCGACCTCCTTTTTTAAATCCTTGTTCGTGGCTGTGATCAACCGGAAATCCGAATACAATAATTTAGTTCCTCCCACGCGCTGGAATTCCTTTTCCTGGAGTATGCGTAGCAATCTACTCTGCGTTGCCGGAGGAAGTTCCGATACCTCGTCTAAGAA
This sequence comes from Deltaproteobacteria bacterium, assembly GCA_037133255.1. Taxonomy (GTDB): domain Bacteria; phylum Desulfobacterota; class Syntrophia; order Syntrophales; family Smithellaceae; genus FEN-1160. The sequence goes on along the minus strand of JBAXON010000154.1, from coordinate 6,086 downwards.
AATGGTTCCCTGGTGAGCCAATTCAAACCGCCCGGCCTTGGTTTTGACGGCGCCTGTAAAAGCTCCTTTTTCATGGCCGAACAGTTCGCTGTCGATCAGACTGTCAGCTAGGGCGGCACAGTTTACACGGATGAAAGCGGTGTTTTTACGTGAGCTCTCGCGATGGATCGCGCGGGCCACAAGTTCCTTGCCGACACCGGTTTCTCCGGAAATCAGGACGGCTGAGGGCGTCGGAGCAACTTTCCGGATTAACCGCTGCACTTCTGTATTGGCCTTGCTGGAACCGATGATTTCACCGAAAGGACGGAACTCTTCCTTTTCGTCGAGGTAATAGAGGTTTTCCTGTAGAAGCTTCTTATTGAGTTTGGCGATTTCGTCATGCGCTTGGGCACGATCGATGGCTAAGGCTATTTGCGAAGCCAGAGCGGAGACGATGTTGATTCCTTGAAGGCTTACATCGAGGGAGAAAAAGCGGCTATCCTGATAGAGAACACCGATCACCTGTTCATTGAGCATAAGTGGCGTGATGACGACTTTTCTCTTACCGATAACTTCAGAACCGGCAATCTCCCGCTCGGAAACATTTTCCTTGCCGGAATTGAATACCTGCCGGATGGTCTCGAAACTTTGCTGAAAATCTTCATCCAGAATATTTTCATCGAACAGGTTGCGCGATGCCACCATTTTCAGCTCCGGCGATTCTGAGTCCTTGATAAAAATGGCCGAGCGCTCTGCCCCCGTCATTCGCGACAAGGAGGCGATGATATTGGTCAATAGTCCTTTAATGCTGTCCTGAGTGGCCAGGGCATTGCCCATTTCAATTACCAGATCGGACAGACTGGCCTCCTTGGATAAGTCGCTGTGCGGTAGAAGATGGAGCAAGTTTGCGGGGAATGCTTCTCGCGCAGTAGGCTTAAAAAAATTCCAGGCTTCCCGGGCATACATTTTTGCCTTGGGGTGATCATGTGTTTTTAAATAGAGTTCGGCGATCTCGGTTCTGATTTTGGCCAGCTGGAAAGTAGATCCATTTTGCTCGACAATGGATTCCAGATCGGCAAGCTGTACAATTTTTTCTTTGTCGGACAGATTACTTTCCGGCAGTACAATCAGCAGGCGTCGGATCATATGATAGATCGTCGGGTAAACCGAGTCTTCCCGGATCTGACTCAGGAAATCGTATGATATGCCTTTGTCCGGTAAAACATCTTTACCGAATAAACTATAAAATGTATCAAAAAGGGCAAAATAATTGAGAAGATAGTACCAGGATAAATGAGAGAGTTCGATGGTGCTGTAAATTTCCGCAGCAACATCCATATGTCCTTCCAGGCAGGCAATACAGATGAGACCTATTTTAGCAGTAAATTCCAGGGAGAAGATGTTTTCGGTTTCGGCGATCTGGACTGCTTTTTCAAAACAGGTTTTGCTGCTTTGCAATTGCCTGATCTCCAGGAGAATCGTTCCCGACATCAGATAAGAATAAGACAGCAAGGGGTTATTATCGTGCTTGATGCAGTGGTTGCGCATGGCTTCGCAAATACCGAGTCCCCGCTGGGGCATGCCTACTTCCGTATAGATATATCCTAATGACAGGAAAATAAAGAGGGAAAAATCGTCATCGAAAGACTCGATGTTGCCAATCGAATGTTCATGCTGGTCAATGGCTTGAAACAGGTTACCCTGGCTCATATAAGTCAGCATTTTGAGCTTCAGGCTTCTTTTTTCTATTTCTTCGTCATTGAGATTTTGGATCATGTTCCAGCCCCGGCGCAAATGCTGCACAGCATCTTTAACCTGGAGAGAGACCCAATAATTTTGTCCAATCATGAGTTCTATCGATGCCTGAAGGTTTTTATCGCCAAGTTCCACAGCCATATCTAGGGCGGTAAGAAGCGGTTTATTAAGATCATGGAAAATAGGAAAAAACAGCGAGAGACCTGCCCAATGTTTGACCGCGTATATATAGGCACGGCGGATATTATCGGATAAATTTTGTGGTTTATTACGGTACTGTTCACCGATCAGCTCGATCACATTATCATAACAGGCAATGGCGGTGGAAATTTGGTGGTTCTTCTCTTCTGTAGCAGCAACGTCGAGAAGGGTTTGAATGTCTGAATCCTGCGCGTCTGCGGTCAGATATTGGCCGGTCGGACGCAGAGTTTTGTGTCCTTTGTCCGGCAGGTTCTTTGCCGGTAAATCCGTTGTATTGCCATGTGGTCCTGCGGTTTCTTCCGGGTTTATCTCCATTGAAAAATCCTGCCGAGGAAACTGGGGAGACCAGGGATAAAAATCATCTTGATTATCAAGCATAATCCAGCCCTGATGATAGAGTTTCAGAACGAGTCCTGTCATTTTTGATGCAGGAATATCCGGGAACCAATTTATGGAAAAACCCTTGGTGAATGAGATAATATTCAAGAAAAGGGATTTCTGGTCTTCGTCCAAGGATGTAATAAATATATCGGCTTCCATCATTTTAAGTTTTTTATTTTGTTTCATTGTACTTATCTACACGAGCATAGACGATATGTCAACAGGTGTTAGCATATCGACACATTCCGAATAGCTAAATTTTATTTAGCAGTTACCCAATATTAATGATTACTTACATTGCAGAAAATTAATCATTGTATCGCAATATTATCAATAGATGTTCAAATATCAGAATATTTATATTTGGGCAGATATGCGTAAACATATGAATTGTTAAGCTATTTTTAATGGGCATGCTTAATGCAATAATGAAAGGGCATTCTATTTTGTCCAGATAAGTAGCCATTGTTATATGGATGTCACTGAAAGGTAAAACAAATAAGGAGGAAAGAATGAAAATTACCGCAGCTGTCAATAGAGGTACGGAATTTGTAATTAAATAGTGTTCATCCCGAAGTCGGTTTCGCCAATTGCGTTTCCCGGGATGGGTGAAAACTTAAGGGGAATTTTAACACTAAACATAGGAGGATAAAAATGGAGTATTGGAAAGATGCGAATGAGGCCATGACAACCATTCATAAGTTTCTGGAAGCCGAGATTAATGATCCAGAGCTCGGAGAAGCAATGAAGAAACTCGGTCAGCTAATTGTCTTCGATTATTCGGAAGATGGTCCCGGCGCCAAGGTTTGGCTCGATACACGCAATGGTCAGGCCTCAGCGGGAATGGGAGATCCCGAAGGGAAGCCGGATTTGATAATGAGTTGCTCGACAGATGATGCGCACCGTGCCTGGTCCGATAAGCTCAATGCCGTTGTTGCGATTACCCGTAAGAAGGTTCGCGTTCAGGGTTCCGCAACCGGCCTGCTGAAGCTTGTACCCAAAGCTAAGAAGGGCGCCCAAATCTACAACAGGGTGTTAACTGAGCTGGGTATGGCGGATAAGATTATAAAATAATTTTTAAATTCAAAATATGATCCTTCATTGGAGGAGGATAGTCCCCCTCCAATGAAAGGCGAAAGCAAATTTTAAGGGGGAAATCTATGTGTCGTTATTGCGTAGAATACGGAAAAGGGACCAAGTGGTACCTGAATCCGGATAATTACAATGAGGAGATTTTTCAGGCGCCGGGTCATAATAAGGCATGGTCCATGCTTTCAGGTGTCGAAAAGAATACAATGGAAGTCGGCGGGGTGGATATTGAAGACACTATACCAGATTATAATTTTACCGCAGAAGTAAATGTCATGCTGGAGAATTTTACTCAGCACCAGGGACAAATTGTACCGCTGGAAGATGCTCTGAAAGTCATCGATATGGTTCCGTCCGACCGGTTTTTACTGGCACACTGCGCCTGTCGTCGTTATTTCGGTCATAAAGATGTTTTATCCTGTCTTTTCTTCTGGGATTCCGTTGTAGACCGGGCGCTGGAACAGCGTATATGGGAAACGGACACAAAGATATTGACAAAAAAAGAAGCCAAAGAATTTGAAATTGAGATGGATCGCAAAGGCCTGCCGCACTCGTTGTGGGATTCAGGAGTCGATACGGACGGGAAAATACCCATTGTCATGTGTCACTGTTTGGAAACTGATTGCATGCCTACACGCCTGCGGGCCCACTTAGGCATAGTCAATGCCCAGCGCAAGGGCGAATACGTCACGCAACTTGACCGCAAGAAATGCGCCGAAGGGTGCAAAAATACCCCGGCCTGCCTGCCCCGTTGTCCCTTCGGAGCATTGCGTTATTCGCCATTGGAAAATGTCGCCAGCGTGAATTTGGCGCGTTGCTTTGGCTGTGGTTTGTGTCGGACAGTCTGCCCGACCAGTGCCATAAAGTTGGTGGATCGCACAACTTATCCCGCCCTAGTGGACGTATGGTAGAAAGGAAAAGGAGGAAACAATCATGTCCGAAGAATATATAACACCACGCTACAGAATCAGCATTGATGATGACGCTTGCGGCAATGCCGTCTTGTGCCAGAAATGTGTCCACACATGTTTGGAGCACGGGGCAAACTGTTTGGGTTTTGTAAATAAAGATTCGCCCAGTTTAGATAATCTGCCGAAGCGACTGGAAGACATAGATCATAGGATTCTAGCCACCTTTATGTTCAATTGCGACGGTTGCAATAAATGTGTGGAGGTTTGTCCAAAAGGAGCGCTTTCTCTCATCGTTCCGGAGCAACAGATACCGCGGGCGGTCATTCAACAGGACGGCGCCGTTGTCCTGTGCAGCACCCAGGCAGACGGCACTATTAACCTTCCCCCCGAGCGGGATTCATGAGCAATGATACTATTAAAGCAGCCTATGCCGCATATCTATCCGGGCGGGGTTATTCCGCCCGGCTAGATGTAGTGCTGCCAGGGACCGATATTCAGATCGAAGTGGCGGCGGTACTGCCGCGTATGCGAGATTTGAAGAAGCGTCTGAAACGCGGTTTTGTCCCGACAGGTATTCTGCAATACCTCATCGGCGTCGACTGGCTCGGTATCGAAGAGATCATCACCCAAACCGGCTATGAAGAGGGTTATGTGGCCTCTTTAATGAAAGAGTCCGTGGAGAACGGCTGGGTGGAAATGGATGCCAAAGATGAAGTGCCGCATTTTCGCTTACTCGATTACCGCATTCCCGCCCGGGAATGCATACTGGCCTTTGATGGAACGAATGACCTGAGGGATAAAATGACGCGTCTGGAAAAACTGGCTGGCTGTTATCACCGGGGCAACTTTATTTTTCCTTATGCTCTCGATCGCGATACAACAGAACAAATCGTCGGGATGGGTGCCGGCATTATCCGGTATTACCGTGATTACGGCGTATTCCATGATACCGTTCCCGCCGAGACGAACGAAATTGATGATCTGAGGCGCTTTGCTTTGATAACGGAATATATTCTCTATAATAATGTCTGGATCATGACTGAGGAAACTATTTAATGCGGACGAAAAAAGAACGTACCAGATTTATTTCCTTTTCCGGCAAGGGTGGTTCCGGAAAAAGTACCACAGCTTCCCTTTTTCTGCTTGCTTTCATTCGCCAGGGCCGGTTTAAGGATATATTGGTAATTGATGCCGATCCTGATGCTAATCTTGCCGAAACACTGGGTATGAAGATTACGAAGACGCTGGGACAAGCTGTTGATGAGCGGAAGTTATCTCTGGAAGGCAAAGGACCTATAAGCCCAAAGCTTCGATTTTCAATATGGGATTGCATCAGCAACGGCGATGGTTTTGATTTTCTGGTCATGGGCCGGACCACGGGCGCGGGATGCTACTGTTCCGTAAATTCCGCACTCAATTCGGTACTGGAAGAGACAGCGGCGATGTATGATCTGGTCATTGTGGACTTTGACGCCGGCCTGGAACATTTCAGCAGGACCTCCGGCAATCCCGCCGATACGCTCATTGTTATGTGCGATCCTTCCCGTCTCAGTTTTGACACGGCCCGGCGCATTAAATCTCTCATTGACGAACTGTCTTTACCGTATGAGCGGCAATATCTGATCGGTTGCCGGTTCAGTCATGACCAGGAAGCTCTTTTTAGTCAGATGGGCGAAGAAGCGGCTATTCCTGTTGCGGGTATAATCCCCACCGACCCCGTAATCGCCATTAAGAATCTTAAGGGAGAAAGTCTGATGACTATAGAACAGG
>JBAXON010000153.1:0-7702 GCA_037133255.1 Deltaproteobacteria bacterium | reverse complement strand
GGACTTCAAATCCAGTGTGGGGTGCTAGAACCATCCCGGGTGGGTTCGATTCCCATGCACTTCCGCCAGGGAAATCATAATCAAGAATGGCTTTGTCCATTCCTGATTATGATTAAGGCAGGGTGCGGACACATATTTGATTTAGTTTATAATTTGGTGGATTAATTCAGAAGGAGCATGGGTGTGCAGAAATCAGCGCTTGTAATTTTATCATTTTTGTTTATTTTCCCAGCCAGCCTGTGGGCTCAAAATTACTCTCCGGAAGAGATGTTTAAAAAAAGTTTCCCAAAAAATAATTTTGAGAGCATCACTCCTACCAAAATTAATGGAGTGTTTGAGGTTTATACCGGCAATCAGATTTACTATTATATGCCGGAGGCGGAGGTTATTCTTGCCGGCAGCATAATTACCAAGGACGGAATAAATCTGACGCATGACAGCAATATAGGCAAGATTGCCAAAAAAATGGCGACCCTGCCTTTAGATGATGCCCTGAAAATCGGCAATGGGAAAACAACTGTAGTGGAATTTGTGGACCCAAATTGCTATCATTGCCGTCAGTCATTCAATTTCTTTTCCAAGCGCAAAGATGTGACAATTTACGCTTTCTTCTTCCCTCTGTCTCAAGACTCCGAAAGAAAGATCAGATATATTTTCTGCGCCAAGGATAAGGTGAAAACTTATGAAGATGTTATGGCGGGGAAACTTGATAATAGCGCTTCGCTGAAGATTTGTACCGATAAAAAAGTTGATGAGGCTGTAAATACCCACAGGCAGATTGGTTCGCAAACCGGAATAAACGCAACGCCTCTTTTTTACATCAAAGGGCAGGTCGTTGATGGTTTTGAAGCCGCAATAATTGAAAACCTTTTAAAAGATTAGAGGGCTATTTATCAAGGGGTTGCCCTCGCGAAGAAGGCGGCTATCGAATCTTTGCCCCTGTTTTTGCATCTTTCTCGAAAGATAAAATCGTCAATCCCTGATCAGTGTCTGTCGCCAGAATCATTCCGCGTGATTCGATTCCCATTAGTTTTGCCGGTTTCAGGTTAGCCACAATTACTACTTTTTTGCCAATCAGATCCGCCGGGCTGTAATCTTTGCCGATGCCGGCAACAATTGTTCTTTCTTCACCAATATCAATTTTAAGTTTTAAAAGCTTACTGGATTTGGGAACAGCTTCCGCCTCCAGAATTTTTGCCACTCGCAAATCTATTTTGGTAAAATCCTCATATTCAATGACTGGCTTTAAATCCAAAGTATCCGCTGCCACTTTGGCAGGAGACACTTCTTTTTCAACTTCAATACGGGGGAATAATGAATCACCGCGGATTAAAGGGCTGCCCGCAGTTAATGCAACATCTTTCCGGATAGTCGAAAAATCCAGTTTTTGAAATTCACTAATACCTATTTGCTGTAATATTTTTCCCGCCGTCTGCGGCATAAAAGGTGTAATCAAAATAGCTATCGATCTTAGTGCCACAAGTAAATTATACATAATAGCCAGAAGTTTTTCTGCATTTGCCGGATCCTTGGCCAGATTCCACGGTTCATTCTCGACGATGTATTTGTTAGCGGTATTAATAAACTCCCAGATCGCAATTAGCGCCTTGTGCAGAGACATATCGCTAAAACAGGCTTCCACTTCATCAATGGTTTTTATCGCGGCATCCAAAAGCACAGAATCTCTTTTGTCGGGGGATATTGCCGGAGTTTTGCCATCGCAGTATTTGATGACCATAGTTATAGCGCGGCTGACCAGATTCCCCAAATCATTGGCCAGATCAGAATTTAACCGCTGGACAAAAGCTTCTTCGGAGAAGTTGGAATCAAGCCCGAAAACCATATCACGCAAAAGAAAATAACGAAACGCGTCCAACCCGTATTTATCTTTCAAATCCAGTGGGCGGATGACATTGCCCAGACTCTTGGACATCTTGCTTGAATCCGAATTCCAATAGCCGTGCACATTCAAATGCTTAAAAGGCGCGATGCCAGAGGCTTGCAGCATTGTCGGCCAGTAAATACCATGCTGCTTCACGATATCTTTGGCAATAAGATGTTCGGCTACAGGCCAGAATTTCTTAAACTTATCGCCATCAGGATAATTCAGCGCTGTCACATAATTAATCAGCGCGTCAAACCAGACATAGCTCACATATTTTTCATCAAAAGGCAGGGTGATTCCCCACTGCAAACGGGTTTTGGGACGCGAGATGCAAAGATCTTCCAGCGGTTCGCGTAAAAAGGCCAGGACTTCATTTTTATATCTTTCCGGACGGATATAATCAGGATGATCTTGAATGTGCTTGATTAACCAATCCTGATATTTGCTCATACGAAAAAAGTAATTGCTCTCTTTACGATGCTCTGGTTTGATTTGATGGTCCGGGCACTTGCCATCCACTAATTCCTTTTCCATGTAGAATCGCTCGCAACCGACGCAGTAATAGCCTTCATATTGGCCGAAATAAATATCGCCGGCATCGTACACTTTCTGCAAAATACCGCGCACGGTTTCAATATGGTCAGGATCTGTTGTCCGGATGAAATAATCGTTGGTTACGGAGAGTTCCGGCCAGAGATTACGAAACTGGGCGCTGATTTTATCCGCGTACTCTTTAGGTGTAATCCCGGCACTCTGCGCCGCTTCGGCAATTTTATCTCCATGCTCGTCTGTGCCTGTAACAAAAAATGTGTCGTCACCAGCCATGCGGTGGTATCTGGACAGTACGTCGGCGACAATTGTCGTATAAGCGTGTCCGATATGAGGAGAAGCGTTTACGTAATATATTGGTGTTGTTATGTAGAATGATTTTGGCATGTTCACCTTCTGTTAATTAGTAATCGGCGTCGTTGTCCATTTTTTCCAATTCCATTGCTTTATTGCCTTCCTGCGAAATCTTATTAAATGCGTCAGTGGCACGAATGACTTTGGGTGCTTTTGAGCATTTTTTTGATCCCGCGTATCCTTCGTGCTCAAAGGACAGGCAGCACATCAGCCTGCCGCATAAGCCGGAGATTTTTTCCGGATTAAGTGACATGCTCTGTTCTTTGGCCATCTTTACTGTCACTCTGTCCAGATTTTGTAAGATTCCCGCGCAGCAAACAATTCTTCCGCACACAGCCAAACCTTTGATAATACGGGCTTCCTGCCTTGCGCCGATTTGCTTTAGCTCTATGCGTGTTTTGAACTTTTGCACAAGGTCTTTAACTAAATCACGGAAATCAACCCTGGATTCCGCGCTGAAATAAAATATCATTTTGCTTTTATCGAAGAGGCAATCCACACCAACGACTTTCATTGCCAGGCCTTTTTCGGCGATTTTTTCTATGCAAATTTTTCTGGCATCTTCTTCCATTTTTTCATTTTCTTCTTTGATCCTTAAATCTTCAACTGTTACCTTGCGTACAACCTTTTTGAGATTTGCCGGAAGTTCCGATTGCTCGCATCTTTTTACATCGGCAACAATGATCCCAAGCGCCAAACCATTGTCGGTATTGACAATAACCTGATCACCTTTATGGATCATCAGGTCAACAGCGTTGAAACTATAGATTCTGCCTTCTTTTTTAAATTTGACACCGACTATGTTTGTAAACAACTTCATCTCCCATCTATCAATTTTTATAATTGCAGCTTAAATGCCATTGTCTCCAAAGTCAATGTTTTGTTGACATTCTGTTCCATTGTTTCGTAAGCTTTTTCCATAAGCGTTATGTTTTGGAGAATCTGCAAGCCTGTTAAACCCGATGCCAGTGACGCGATAAGGGAAGATTTATCCTGATTGATCAGCATCTGGCTATTTTGAGTTTCTTTATAAACCAGGGCATCACGAAAACATGTTTGAACAATATTAAATCCCTGCTTAATCTCCCTTTTATCTTGGCCGAAAAAAGCGGCAAAAGCAAGCAAACTCATGGGGTCACTTTTTTTTGTGTTCGCCAGCATTTTCAATATTTCGGCGCGATAGGCAATTACGTCTTCTTTATTTAATTCCAACGCCTGACCGATAGATCCACCCGATAAACCAGCCAGCAATAGCGCGCTTTGCTTTTCCATATTTTGGCGCTCAACCAGGAATTTAGCTACTGTATCAATGGCCACCGGATTGAAACGCATGTGACGGCAACGGGAAATTATTGTGGAAGGCAATGAGTATGGTTTAGCTGTGACAAGTATCAATATGTTGGCAGGTGATGGCTCTTCCAACGTTTTTAAAAGAGCGTTGGCTGCCTGCTCGTTCATGCGGTCGGCATTGTCGATGACATATACGCGCTTTCTGCCTTCCATTGGCCTGAAGGTCATTTGCTCCTGAATTTCACGAATGGCACCGATGCGAATAAATTGACCTTCCGCTTCAATCAAGAAAATATCCGGATGATTGTGGCGGTTTATCTTCAGACAAACCGGGCATTTCTCGCAGGAATCATTTATTTCGTCCGCATTTTCACAATTAACAATTTTGGCAAATTCCAATGCCAGGGTCTTCTTGCCTGTGGCATCAATTCCGCTGAATAGATAAGAGTGCCCTACCCGATTCTGAGCCAGAGCTTGTTTGAGAATTACTATTTGTTTTTCATGGCCGTAAATATCAAGAAATGACATAGTCTTTGATCTGCCCTCCGGGGAATCAGCCGCATGGTTTTTTAACGATTGATAAAAGCCAGTACCTGCTTTTGCACTTCTTCCTGAATTGTATTAACATCGCGTGCCGCATCAATTAAGCGAAAACGCTCCGGTTCATTTTTGTAAAGCGTCAGGTAACCTTTCCGCACCCGGTTGTGAAAATCCAGTTTTTCCCTTTCAAATCTATCCACAGCGGAAGAGTCCTTTAAAAGATTATCCCTGTCCATGGCTCTTTTCAGACCGGTCTCTACCGGCAAATCAAAGAGCAGGGTTAAATTTGGTTTTAATTTCAGCGATGAATAATCGTCAATGATTTGAATAAATTCAAGATTCAGACCACGGCCAAAACCCTGATAGGCAAAAGTCGCGTCAGAAAAACGATCGCATAACACAATTTGATCCTGCTTTAATGCCGGCATAATTTTTTCCCGGACATGCTGGGCCCGCGCCGCGCAAAATAAAAAAACTTCCGCTTCGGCGCACATCGAATGATGTTCCCGGTTAAAAAGAATACCGCCGATTTTACGGCCAATATCAGTCCCCGTTGGTTCCTGCGTAATTACGAGAGGAATCTTCAGTTTTGTTAAATGCTCGGCAACCAGCCGAATCTGCGTAGATTTTCCTGATCCTTCAGTACCTTCAAAGGTAATTAACTTGCCCATCGGTTTAACCCCGTATCTATTGTTCCGGTATCACTTAAGCAGCTTAAAAATTTACTGTGCAGATTTTCTGGGAAAGAAAGATAATATTTTAAGGATGGTTTGAAATTATCAAAAAAGGCAGGGGTAAAGCATCCAATCAAAGACGCTTTAAACCCCTGTTGCAAGTTTGTCATAAATAACTTATTTTTCCTCTCCCGGCACAATCGATTCTACGGGACATTGATCGGCACAGGCGCCACAGTCGTTACAAAGTTTGGCATCTATAACATATTTGTCTTCACCTTCAGAAATTGCTTCCACCGGACACTCGTCCTCACAAGAACCACAAGCAATGCACTCATCAGTAATTACATACGCCATTTTCCTTAAATCTCCTTTTATTAAAAATTTACCCTATAAACTAAACTGCCCACCGGTTTAAACGGAAACAACTTCCTTAATGCCCGGCACTTGCTGCTTAATTACTTTTTCAATGCCCATTTTTAAAGTCATCTGAGACATAGGGCAACCGTGACAAGCGCCGGTCAGCTTGACCTTTACCACACCATCCGCTGAAACATCTACAAGTTCTACATCCCCACCATCAGCCTGCAAATTTGGCCTGACTATATTGATAGCTTTTTGTACTTCTTCTTTCATAAAATATCTCCATTGTTACTACTTAGGTTAATTGGCTGCCCACCGCTCAATGCGGCATATAATCAACCATGTCGCGAACTACACTGCGAGCAACTTTGGTCAATTCAGGTTTTAGCAGCATGTAACTTTCCGCTTTATGCTGACCTGCTTTCCACATGATTTTACCGGTTGCTGTTTCAACAAATCTCATGCCTATGCTTACTTTGGCTACTTTATCTTTATTTTCCACAGTATAATTCCAGGAATCCACAGCTAGTAATAAAAATGCGTCAACTTTAGCCAGCTCGCCTATTTTTCTGCTCAAATCCGGATCACTAAATGTCAGTGTACGTAATTTAAGAAGATAATCACTCACTGCTTTGCTGAGTTCTTGATTTGCCTGAACCTGCCTGTTTAGGTTAGCCGTGTCTGTTACATCGGCAAACCACTTCCTTTCGATCAGCACACCGGCTACAATTTGTTCCACATCGCCCCTTGCTTCTTCATAAGTGCCCACATCTACTACAGGGAAAATAGCTATCCTTTGGGGATGAAAATCTTTTGCGGCAGGATCAACCTGAGAATAACGCAATCCACCACAGGCGATAGTTGTTAATATCAAAAAGAGTAAAATACATTTAACGAATAATTTGGTGGCCATAATTTTAGAACCTCCTTCTTTCGCATACATTGTATTATTAGTGCGCAAAAAACCAAACCAAAACACTTAACCCTGCGATAATATAGCTTGTTTCCAGCAGACCTTCCATAACTGCCCCGGAAAACCCGGATTTTCTATCACATAGTTGGAAACAAATCCATATATATAATATGCAGGAAATCAGGAAAAAGCTAAGAGTTGTAGTCCAGCCAACAGGATTGGACATCGTCAATAATACTAACAATATCAGTGAAATAATTTTAAGCAGGGCCAGTGTAGTCTCTTTACCGAATAATACAGGGATTGTTTCCCTGCCGATTAATTTATCGCTTTGAATTTCCAGAATATCCGAAATTGCCGAGCGGATAAACACGACCCCGAAGGTGAAGACGAAAGCGATGATTAAGGCGGCATGAAGGCTATTATTATTCAAGGCGGGTAAGATTGCCGTGACCGTTCCCCAGGCTGCTGCCATGAATATATTTTTTGAACCGGGCAAATCCTTTAAGCTTTGAAAGCGCCACCCCCCGGGCAGAAGTTTCATGTTGTAGAGAATACCTGCAAGCGCTATAATAAACAAAAACGTAAAAGGGATAATGCCATTATTATAAGCCAGAATCAGGGCAACTAAAACGCAAACTACAGCAGAGTAAAGATAGCGTTTTTCATGCAACAGGTAAGTTTCTTCTCTAAACGAACCGATGAAACCTACGGGCGGTTTGCGGCTGATCAATCTGTTCAACACATGCATCGCATAGGTGAAAAAAGAAGCAATCGTTATGGATGAAATGTTTACCGGAATGTTTTGCAGGACCATGCAGGCAAGACAAAGACAACCGGCGCCAACAGCGGAATAGATGTCAGTTTTAATTGCCAGGATCCAAAGATTAAGGAAACTGCCAACTTTTTTCAATTTACGGTTTTGACCTTCGGCGATTCTATCCATCACGCGGTCGATAATCCAGTTGGGGGTTGACGCACCCGCGGAAACACCAATACGATCATACGGATCAATATTGATATTGCCGATTTCCGTCGCGGTTTCGATGTGGAAAGTAGGAGTTTGCTGCTTTTGGGCCAGATCAGTTAACCTCCTGCTATTAGCGCTGTTCTTCCCGCCAACAACAAACAGGG
>JBAXON010000152.1:0-7703 GCA_037133255.1 Deltaproteobacteria bacterium | reverse complement strand
ATGCAAAGCTCAAGCTTCGCCGCTTTTTCAATCGTTTCGGGATACATCAAATCAGCGTGAATTATAATATGCCGGTGGTCTTTGCGGGGGAAGTCATTTAATGCCTCTTCAAAAGCAATCAGTGCCTGCTTAATTGCCGCATCACCAATGGCATGCAAGGCTACCTGCAAGCCACTGCGGTTTGCCGCTTTGACAAAATCAGTCACCTGCTGCTGTGGATAAAAGAGCGTGCCGGAACTTTTGGGATTATTAGAATAAGGCTTGATCAGAGCAGCGTCTTCAGAACCGAAGCAGCCATCCAAAGCAGTGGCAAAGCAACCGCCAATGCAGGGCAGTTTGCGGCTCAGCGCTTTTTTAATATCCATCGTCTGGAAAAATACTTGAAACTTTTGAGGCAGCCCACGATTGGCAAATCGCATTATATCTACATCTAAATCCAACGGAAAGCCGACACCTTCCGATGTATGCACCAGCGAAATGCCTTTGCGGGCAAGATTGTCGCTTCCGGCAATCATATTTTTAAAAAGAGCCGGCAGTGATATGGATTGCGAAATGCTGTTGACCGCTTTGTAAAACGCGTTAAGATAAAACCAGCCTGTGGCCGCGTCAAATCCGGGATCCGCAAGGATTGCCGCGGGAAGTTTGTTGATCATCGCGGTATTACCGACTGATGCATGGCCATCATATTTTACAATCATGAGCGGATGACTTGTAATCTTATCGAGATCACTTCTTTCGGGGAGCCTTTTTTCTTTAACGGTGTGAGCGGAACAACCAAAAGCAAGGATTACTTTTTCCTTCTTACCCAGAGCAATGTATTTGCTAATCTTTTCGCCGAGTTCAGCAAAATCACCTACGTCCCGGCAATCAAGGCTGGAATTGAAAAGGGCAAAGGAAGCAAAATGCATGTGTGTATCGGCAAAGGCCGGAACCACGCAGCGTTTTTTTAAATCAACCTGTTCAACACCGGCATAACCCTCGGGCAATTGATCACCGGTGAAAATTATTTTCCCGTCTTTTTCCACGAGGTACTTGAAGATACGGTTATTATCTTCACAGGAAATAAAATCAGCATTTTTAAATACACGCATATTAACCCCCTTATTTGATTTTCGATATTTTAGTAAACAGTTGCTGAAGTATAAGCTCAATATTTCCGTATGTCAAAGATATAAAAACAATTTTTTTCGTCAATTTTGGCTTTACAAAAAAGCTTTATCCTGATTAAAGCTAAAAAAAATAATCAGGGAGACTTTTTCAATGGGGACGGCAAAATTACCTCAGTATGATTACGACATAATTATCATCGGTGGCGGACCGGCAGGATATAGCGCGGGTATTTACGCTGCCCGTGCCGGCCTCAAAACTCTGCTTGTGGAAGGCGCTTCTACTGTCAGTCAGATAACCATTACCGACATGATCGAAAACTATCCGGGTATTCCTGAAGGAATCAATGGCTTTGATCTGATGCAGCTTTTTAAAAAACAAGCCCTGAAATTCGATCTGGAAGTAATGCCCAAAGACGTTGTAGCGATAAAAAAAAATGCTTCATCACCAATTATTTGGGATGTTACCGTGGAAGCCACAGATTTCAAGGCTCTGAGTATAATCGCCGCAACCGGAGCGCATTGGCGCAATCTGGGGGCGCCGGGAGAGACGGAATTTGCGGGTAAAGGTGTTTCCTACTGCGCAACCTGCGACGGACCATTTTACCGCGATAAGGATGTAATAGTTGTCGGTGGTGGTGATACGGCTATTCAGGAAGCTCTCTTTTTGACTCATTTTGCCAAAAAAGTTACAGTGATCCATCGTCGCGACAGGCTGCGCGCCGCAGGCATCCTGCAAAAAAAAGCCTTTGCGGAAAAGAAAATTGAGTTTATCTGGAACGCGACACTGACAGAAGTTTCCGGCGGAGATTTTGTCACAGGGGTAAAGCTTGCCGATGTACAGTCAGGCAAAATAAGCGAAATTGCGGCAGAAGGAGTTTTCATTTTTGTCGGTCGCCTCCCCCATACTGACATTTTCCGGGGACTACTGGAATTAGACAAAACCGGCTTTATTTCGACTGATGAAAATTTAAAAACAAGCGCCGCCGGAATTTTTGCCGCCGGAGACTGCCGGGTGAAACTTTTCCGTCAGGTGATCACTGCCGCAGGCGATGGAGCCAATGCCATATTCAGCGCGGAGCTATATATTGAAGAACTGAAAGGTGAGACTTATTAAAGGATATTTAAACTTATGGAATCTTTGATTAATATCTGGCAACAAATACCATCGCAGATGAGCCCTGACCTTTTTTCCATCGGCTCTTTTCAATTGCGTTATTACAGCCTGATGTATCTTGTCGCTTTCGCCATTGTTTATTTTCTTACTGTCTACCGGATAAAACACGAAAACTATAAATACACGGCCGAAAATATTCAGGACTATCTGGTCTGGGCAATGATAGGAGTAATCCTCGGCGCCAGATTTGGTTATGCTTTATTTTACAATTTCGAATATTACTTCCGGCATCCGCTGGAAATAATATTGCCCTTTGATTTTTCTAACGGCATTAAGTTTGTGGGACTCAGCGGAATGTCTTATCACGGAGGCCTTATCGGCGTTCTTCTTGCTTCCATTTTCTTTTGCCGCAAATATAAGTTTAATTTCTGGCATTTTATCGATCTGCTTATCCCTGCTGTGCCGCTGGGCTACACCTTCGGCAGGCTCGGCAATTTTATCAACGGTGAGCTATACGGACGGGTAACTACCGTGCCCTGGGGTATGTATTTCCCGCTCGATCCGGCACATAGTCTGCGTCACGCTTCTCAGCTTTATGAAGCATTATTCGAAGGGATTGTTTTATTCATCCTGCTATGGCTGATCAGAAAAAAGAAAATGTTTGATGGATTTTTAGTTGGAATCTATCTTTGCGGTTATGGATTTGTGCGCTTCGTCATTGAGTTTTTCCGCGAGCCGGATGCGCAACTTGGATTTGTTCTGGGATTCAACACCATGGGACAAGTCCTGTGTTTATTAATGATCTCAGCAGGTGTAGCTGTTTTGATCGTGCGTAGAAACACCGCTCAGACCTTGCGCCGGGATATATGAACTCAAAGGAGATTATGACATGACTTTGTGGTGGATATTCTTTGGTGTTTTTATTTTTGCCATGCTGGCTCTTGATCTTGGTGTTTTTAACCGTAAGGCGCCCGTCATCACGATGAAGGAGTAATACCAAGTTGCTTTCAAACATTAAAATATGAATGTTTGAAAGCTTACTTGGTATTATGCCAGGTAAATCAACCTTTTAATGTTTGATGATAAATTGGTATAATGTCCTTATGCAGGCTCAGTTCCCCAGCGCTTCTCAAGCACAATTGAAAAAATGGGCTAGGCTAGGTGATACTAAATTCCGTCACGCGGAGGGAATTTTTCTTGCCGAAGGCGTAAAAGTCGTTGAGGAACTATTATCGAGTGACTGGCAAACAGAAGCCATTCTGGTTTTGCAGGAAAAAATCAAATACTGGGAAAGGTTGGTGAATAAGCCGGATAACAATATCCCGATTTATTCGATTACCGGCTCTCAGTGGAAGCAACTCAGTCAGGATAAGGAACCGGAAGGCATAATGGCTGTCGTGCAGATCAAGCCGGAGCGTGCTTTGCCTCCCTTTTTATCGACTTCAACGGGAAATGCCTTAATTCTTCATGAAATAAGCAACCCCGGCAATATCGGAGCGCTGATGCGTAGCGCACTGTGGTTTGGTTTTACCAATATAGTTTTGAGCACAAGCTCAGCCGATTACACTAACCCCAAAGTTGTGCGCGCATCTATGGGCAGCCTTTTTCATTTAACTATTGTCTCGAATGTGAATTTAATCGCGGCACTACCGCAAATAAAAAAGACCTATCATCTTGTGGGCAGCGATGTGCATAAGGGAGAATCACCGCACCCGTTGAAAGAAAAAGTGGCGCTGCTTTTAGGCAGTGAAAGTCATGGCCTGCCGGAAGATTTATTGGCGCTTACCGATGAGCGCTGGTGCATTCCAGGAAATTCGCTGGCGGATTCTCTGAGCCTGCCGCAAGCAGCGACGATCATGATGTATGAATGCGTGAAGAAATGAAATCCTACATCCAAGTAACAACAACCACAGAAACCAAAGAACTGGCAGAAAAGATTGCTTATTCCCTGGTGGAGGCAAAGCTTGCCGCCTGTGTTCAGATCACCGGCCCCATTACCAGTATTTATCGCTGGAGGGGTAAAGTAGAAAATATCCAGGAGTGGCTCTGCCTGATCAAAACGCAAGATGATCTTTACAATAAAGTGGAAGCCACCATTAAAAGCCTGCACCCTTATGAAACACCAGAGATTATCGCCGTGCCAATTATTAAAGGCAGTAAAGAATATCTGCGTTGGATTGATGACGGACTGGAGAATTTTCTGTTAATGATAACTATTGCCTTATTCATGATTATCACGTAATATCCGCCCCGATTTATAGCTAATTAAAAGGAGGAACACATATGTCAAATCTGGAAAGAAATATGAATGATCTTGTGGAAAAGTTTTTTTTCAAGGAAAACAAGAAAATGGAAGAGAAGTACCGCGAGATGCAGAAGCTGAAGAAAACCAAGGAAGCGCTGGCAGCAGCGTCGGGGATTGATGATGATCTGGTGCTGGATAAATTCATTGAGCTGGATCTCCGACCGGAAACTATCGCCTCGATTTCAATGGTACCCCTTATTGTTATTGCCTGGGCTGATGGAAATATTGATCCAAAGGAGAAGGACGCGATCCTTAATGTAGTGGGCAAATTCGGTTGGACGCCGGACAGTCTCAATTATGATTTGCTCAATCAGTGGCTGAAGAAAAAGCCGTCCGCATCACTGTTGACGGCATGGAAGCATTATGTGGAGGCGTTATGCCACAAGATGACCAATGAAGAACTGGCGCATTTCAGGAAAGAAATGATGGCGCATGTTACCATGGTCGCTGAAGCGGCCGGCGGTTTTTTAGGCATAGGTAAAATATCTGCTGAAGAAAGAGATATAATTTCTCAACTGGAAAATACCTTTTGCAACAAATAGCGTAAATTAACACAATTAATCAGGAGCCCACATGCAGGAAATCAACAATATAAAATTTCATCGTTTTAGTATCGGAGAAGCTTTTACCCGGTTGGGTTCAACAAAGGCAGGATTGTCGGAGGATAAATCCACCGAACGCCTTGACAAATTTGGATTCAATGAAATTACCGAAACGAAAAAAGAACCTGCGTGGAAAAATCTACTAGGGCAGTTTGCTAACTTGCTGATCATGATTCTGATAATCGCGGCAATCATCTCGGCTTTGATGGGCGATATCATTGAAGCGGTATCGATTGTTGTCATTGTGCTTCTGGCCGGGATATTGGGTTTCATACAGGAACATCAGGCACAAAAGGCCATCGAATCACTCAAAAAGATGGCAGCGCACAGGGCGCTGGTGTTGCGTAACGGCATGGAGCACTTGATTGAAGCGCGTTTGCTGGTGCCGGGAGATGTTGTCGTACTCAAGACGGGCGATACAATTCCTGCGGATGCCCGCTTGATCGAAGCGGCCAACCTTACTCTTGAAGAGGCGGCACTTACAGGTGAGTCACAGGGCGTTGTTAAAAATGCCGAAATGACCTTTCCTGAAAATTGCGCGGTCGGCGACTGTATTAATATGGTGTATGCGGGAACCGCCGTGTCCAACGGACGTGGTAAGGCGCTGATTTGCGCAACCGGTTCTCACACAGAATTCGGCAAAATTGCCGAGATGCTTCAGAAGGAACCGGAAAAGAAAACTCCTTTGCAACAAAATCTTGATACCCTGGGCAGCCGAATCGGCGTCTTCGCGCTGGTGATTGCCGTCATGATGAGCGCCGGCGGAGTATTAAAAGGATACGAACTGGTGAAGATGTTTATCTGGGGTGTTGCCTTGGCGGTAGCCGTTATTCCGGAAGCGTTGCCGGCGGTGGTAACTATTTCGCTTGCACTAGGTGTGCGCCGCATGGTGAAACGCCGCGCCCTGGTGCGCAAGCTGCCGGCGGTGGAAACACTCGGTGCAGTTAATATTATATGCAGTGACAAAACCGGCACGCTCACCGAAGATCAGATGACGGTGCGTCGTATTTATGTTGACAACAACATTGTGTCCGTTACCGGAGCCGGATATGAGCCGGTTGGTGAACTGAAGCGCAACGAGTTGGCGTATGACACCGCCAATATTGCCCTTGCGCAACTAATGCAGATCAGTTCGCTGTGCAATGACTCTCGCCTGGTGAAGAAAGATAAATTTGTGATTACCGGTGATCCTACCGAAGGGGCGCTAGTAGTGCTTGCAGCAAAAGTCGGTTTGAACAGCGATGCTCTACGGATTCAGATCCCTCGAATCGCAGAGGATCCGTTCACCTCGGAAAAGAAACGCATGACCACCTACCACTCAATCAATAACGAAACTTTTGCTTACAGCAAGGGTGCCGGAGAAATAATGCTTGGTTGCTCAACACACATAATGACATCACAGGGCATAATTGCTCTCACCGATGAAACAAGGATGCATTTACAAAGCATCATCGGGCAGTTTGCCGAAGATTCTCTCCGCGTGATCGGATTTGCTTATAAGAAGATTGATTCGTTCACAAAAGCACAACCCGAAGAAAGGATGATATTTGTCGGGTTTGCGGGAATGATCGATCCTCCGCGCGCCGAGGTCTTTGCAGCGATCCGCCGCTGTGAAAGCGCAGGTATCCGTCCGGTGATGATCACCGGCGATCATAAGATTACCGCTGTAGCAATTGCGCGGGAGATTGGCATATTGAAGGACGGCAGCGCCTATTCCGGTGAGGAGCTCGAACAGATGAGTGATGAGACCTTCAACCGCATTGTCAACGAGGCAAACGTTTTTGCCCGCATTTCACCTGCGCACAAGTACCGCATTGTTGAAGCGCTGATGGCGCAGGGCAATATTGTAGCAATGACCGGTGACGGCGTTAATGACGCTCCGACACTCAAGAAGGCCAATATAGGCATCGCGATGGGAATCACCGGAACGGACGTAAGCAAGGAAGCAAGCGACATGATTCTCACCGATGATAACTTTGCTTCGATCGTCTCGGCCGTGGAAGAGGGGCGAACGATATTTGAGAATATCAGAAAATATCTGGTGTATTTGCTCAGCGGAAATATGGGAACGGTGATTGGCATAATCATCGCAATGGCTGCGGGACTTCCCCTGCCGCTGACGGCAGTGCAGATATTGTTTATCAATTTTGTCATGGATGGACTGGTTGCCATTGCACTTGGCGTTGAAGCGCCAGAGCCGGGGATCATGGGTAAAAAACCGCGTACTGTTAAAGAAGGCATATTAAACACTTCGGCATTGTCAGAAATTATGCTTGTCGGTGTGTGGATTGCTCTCCTGACAACAGCGGTTTACGCGTACGCGCTGCATACCGGCGCGAGTGATCTAAAGGCCGGCACTATGTTTTTCACCGCACTGGTATTTGCACGACTGGTAAACGGTTTTGCCTGCCGCTCGCTGCATCAGAGCGTTTTCATTATGCATCCGTTTTCTAATCGCGCGCTTGTGGCTAGTGTACTCGTTACAATAATAATGGTTATTGGCATGATCCATCTGCCAGTCCTGCAAACCGCTTTTGGCCTGGTAGCTCTTGTCAGTAATGACTGGCTGCTTG
>JBAXON010000151.1:0-7732 GCA_037133255.1 Deltaproteobacteria bacterium | reverse complement strand
GTGCCAAGCGGTGATATTGCCAATTGTTCAACAAAATGTTTTGTCTGGATGGTTTTCTGCCGCTGTTGAACGATATCCACAATATTGACGGCGGTCCGATTCTTGTCTGCCAGGGCAGCATAGGCCCCGTTAGGCGACAAGCCTGATATAGCCGCATGATAGGTTCTGACCAAGGCTCCCTGCTGGTAATTCCAGACAAAAACCGTACCAACGTCCTTTCTGGCGACAATCAGTTGACTGTCCTTGATAAAAGCAACTTGCTGAACCCAATTCCCCCCGCCGATAGAGGCGAATACTTCAATCTCGTCACTGTCGCTGCGTGTCTTTGCCAGCAGTTCATCTACCTGCTCCTGGCGTGCCACCGGCGAAACCTTGTCAACTTCCCTGCCACCATTGAACAGGATTACCGCAGGCAGGATTCTAGAAATGCCGTAGCGGATGACGATACCACCGCTTTTATCGACATCAATACCGACGATTTTAACATCGGGATACTTCTCCTTGATCTGCTGCATGATCGGCAGTTGTGTTTTGCAAGGTTTACACCAGTTAGCGTAGAAATAGGCAAGCACTGGCTGGTCAGACTTCAACACCTCCTGTTCAAAGCGCTCACTTTCAATGGTCGGGAAAATACCTAATCCGGTCGAAGCCTGCGCTGGCTGACCACGACGACCAGTACCCGCTGAAACAGGAGCCCTCTTCAGAGTGTAGCTGAGCCCAATGCGCTCTTTACCCCGCGCAATCTGCAACTGCACCTGATCCCCCGGCTGATATAATCCGGTGACCTTTTGCAGATCAGCAGGCACTTTAATATTCCTGTCATCAACCTTCAGAATGACATCACCGGGACGCAAGTCGCCTGCGGTAGACGTCGAAACGACGTAGGCACCCTCAGGTGTGGTAAGACCAATGAATTGGGCATATTCAGCCGTTACAGGCCTAATCATCAAGCCAAGCGACGCCCGATCAGCAGCAGAAACAGGTGCTGATAACAAGATCAGAAGAATAATGACGACACTAATGATAATACTCAGCCGTTTGCTGACCATGTTTATGTCCTTACCTGGACTAAGAAAAGTCATCTTACTTTCCCAACCTGTTTTATACTTAGTGAACATAATTGTACCCTCCCGAATAAGAAGTTAAATTTCTATAAGAATGACCAGGATTTATCTGGCTGATTTTGCCGCGCCTTGAATACTTGTCGCTTTCACTTTTAAATTCAGGGTATTTATTCACAGCAAGGAATATTGATGCCAAAAGCAGACCAATGGCAAAGATACGAATCTTTTTTGTGCCAAAAATGGCGGGCGCCAGGGCAAAAAGCGCGGCAAGAACATAGATAAAAAAAGAACCGGAAGGCGACATCAGCAGCAACCCTAGAAAGAGCAGAATTGCCGCAAACCAGGTAAGCGCGTTTGCTGAAGTATTTTTCATAATTGCTTTCCTAATTTATCATGCTGGCTTCGACGCTGGTCGTTGAGTGTAAATTCTGACTATTTATCCAATCGTTTAAAGTATGCATAGCATGCTTTACATATAAGATATGCCTTTCTTTTTTCTTCATTTTTTTTACAGGTAAGTTTTGGAGGATTCCAAAGTTGATATTCATCGGCTGAAAGTTAGCCTCTGAAACAGGAGAAGTAATGTAATGCAAGAGCGCACCGATAGCAGAATCGGGTGGCGGAGGTTGGAGTTGCTTTCCTTCAAGAATAAATGCCGCGTTTAATCCAGCCAGAAGCCCCATGGCTGTTGATTCCACATACCCTTCCACGCCGGTAATCTGACCGGCAAAGAAAATATTGGGATCCGTTTTCATTTGCAGAGTCGATTTCAGCAGAGACGGGGAGTGTATATAAGTGTTGCGATGGATACTGCCTAAGCGGGCAAATTCTGCGTTTTCCAGACCGGGAATCAGGCGAAAAATGCGCTCCTGTGCAGGCCAGGTAAGTTTTGTCTGAAAACCGACCAGGTTAAAGAGTGATCCTGCCGTATTTTCTCTGCGCAGCTGAACAACAGCATAAGGCATATTGCCTGTATGCGGATTGATTAATCCCACCGGTTTCATCGGACCGAAAGCCAGCGTGTCTTCGCCGCGTATAGCCAATACTTCAATAGGCAGGCAGCCTTCAAAATGCCGGACTTCTTCAAACGATTTGGCGGGTACTTTTTCGCCATCCAGTATTTCCTGCCGGAAGCGCTTATACTCCTCTTCGGAGAGCGGACAGTTGAGATAATCAGGCGTGCCTTTGTCATAGCGCGATGCCCAGTAAACCTTATCCATATTGATGGAATCAGCTTCGATAATCGGCGCGATCGCGTCATAAAAATACAGATAAGAACCGCCCAGCAATGAATTGATCGATTGAGCAAGCGCATCAGATGTGAGAGGTCCTGTAGCAATGATTGTTAAATTATCAGACGGTATTTCGGTAATTTCAGCCCGGCTTAGTTCAAAATTCTTTTGCTTTAATAAATTTTCTTCCACCTTACTGGCAAATTCTGTGCGATCCACAGCCAGAGCGGAGCCTGCCGCGACAGCCGTTTGATCGGCAACGGACAATATCAGAGAGTTGAGCTTGCGCATTTCATCTTTGAGCAGTCCGGGAGCGCTATCGGAGCTATTGGATTTGAAAGAGTTACTGCAAACCAGTTCGGCCAGATGTTCCATCTTGTGGGCGGGTGAATATTTCTGCGGCTTCATTTCGCACAGATGAACATAATGCCCGCGCCGCAGGAGTTGCCATGCCGCTTCGCAACCGGCAAGGCCTCCACCTATTATTGTCACAGGTGATGTTTTCACGACCCTGATGTTGTTTTTGGTATTTTCTGGATGTTCTTGCATTCCGGATAACCTGTGCAACCAAGAAATTTACCAAATCGTCCGTGCTTAACAGCCATGGGCTTTCCACATTTATCACATACGGCATCTGTAGCCTCAGCTACCTGTGGAATCAATTCTCCGTCTTTACCTTTTTGCATATTTTTGATATTTTTGCATTCAGGGTAACCGGAACAACCGAGGAATTGACCGAAACGACCGCGTTTGAAAACCATGGGTTTCCCACACAATTCACATATGACATCTGTGGTCTGGGCTTCAGCAGCCACAATCTCGCCCTTGTCGTTTTGGGTGGCATTCATGGTGTTCTTACACTCGGGATAACCGGAACACGCAAGGAATTGTCCGAAGCGGCCTTCTTTGACAGTCATTGCCTTACCGCACTTAGTACATTTCACGTCTGTTGTTTTTGTTTCCACGTTTTTTATTTTCCCTTCTTCATCTTGAGTAAAGTTCATTGTGTTTTTACATTTCGGGTAATTAGAACAGGCAAGAAAACGCCCGTTTTTTCCCCACTTGATGATCATGCCAGAATTACATTTTTCACAAACCAGATCAGTCGGTGTTTCTTCCATTTTGACGTTTCTCATTCCGTCTTTTGCTTTGGTCAACTCCTGGGCAAAAGGGCTGTAGAAGTCTTCAAGGATTTTCACACGCTTACTTGTACCGTCTTCAATCAAATCCAATTTGTTTTCCATATCCGCGGTAAAAGCTATATCCAGAACCGTGGGGAAACTCTTAACCAGAAGCTCTGTAACAACGATGCCTAGCTCTGTCGGAGAAAACTTTCCTTTTTCCAGGAGCACATATTCGCGATCCTGAATAGTGGAAATAATATTGGCATAAGTACTGGGACGACCGATGCCTTTTTCTTCCAGTTCCCGGACAAGAGATGCTTCCGAAAAGCGGGGTGGCGGCTGCGTGAACTTTTGTTCTGTATTCAAATTGATCAGTTTCAATTTTTCTTTTTCTTTTACTTCCGGAAGGAGTTTATCGAGCCCATTTTCTTCTTCTTTTTCATCTTTGCCTTCTGTATAAACAATGGTGAAACCGGGGAACTTGAGAACCTGTCCCTGGGCGCGGAAGATACAATTAGCTCCGGCAATATCAATAGTTGTTTGATCAAAAATAGCCGGATTCATCTGGCTTGCTGTAAAGCGGTTCCAGATAAGTTGATAGAGCTTAAACTGATCGGCAGATAAATATTCTTTTATGTCCTGCGGCTTGTAAGCCATTGTTGAAGGCCGGATTGCTTCATGCGCGTCCTGTGCCTTTTGCGAATTTTTATAAAAATTCGGTTTGGGCGGCAAATAATCGGGGGAGTAATTTTCCGAAATATAAGCCCGCACTTCTGTCAGCGCTTCTTCGGCAATACGGTTAGAATCTGTTCGCATATAAGTAATTAAACCTACGGAACCGTCTTTACCTAGCTCAATGCCCTCATATAATTTTTGAGCGACCATCATGGTCTTCTTCGCGGAAAAGCGCAGCCAGCGCGATGCTTCCTGTTGTAACTTACTTGTAGTAAAGGGTGGCAGCGCCGAGCGCTTTAATTCTTTTTTCTCCAGCCTCTCCACGATAAAAGAAGATTTTTTTAAGGTTTCGGCAAGTTTGGCAGCTTGCTTACCACTTACAACTTTCGCTTTTTTGCCGTCTATCTTGAGTAGTTTTGCGTCAAAAGGAGGTGGATTCTTTCCTTCAAATTTTGCCAGAAGGTTCCAGTATTCTTCTGGTATAAATTTATTTATTTCATCTTCTCTTTCGCAGATCATCCTTACTGCGACGGATTGAACCCGGCCGGCGCTAAGCCCTCTTTTGACTTTATCCCAGAGGATAGGACTTATTTGATAACCAACCAGCCTGTCCAAAATACGTCGGGTTTGCTGTGCTTCATACTTATTGA
This sequence comes from Deltaproteobacteria bacterium, assembly GCA_037133255.1. Taxonomy (GTDB): domain Bacteria; phylum Desulfobacterota; class Syntrophia; order Syntrophales; family Smithellaceae; genus FEN-1160. The sequence continues at coordinate 2,987 of JBAXON010000151.1, read as the reverse complement.
AGTTCAACTCCAGCGGATTTTTAATTGCATCTAATACCGTTTTTTTAGTGAGATCATTAAATAAGACGCGATAGACTTTTTTATTTTTTGTGTTGACTACTTCGGATATATGCCAGGCAATAGCTTCGCCTTCGCGATCGGGGTCAGGGGCCAGATAAATGTTTTCCACATTTTTAGCTGCTTTTTTCAAGTCATCAATGGTCTTCTTTTTGGCTTCAATTGCGCTATACGTTGGTTCGAAATTATTTGCCAGATCAATACCCAGAGTGCTTTTCGGCAGATCCTTAATATGTCCCATGGAAGCGACAACATCATAATCGCTGCCCAGGAATTTTTTTATTGTCTTAACTTTTGTGGGAGACTCCACAACTATTAACGATTTTGCCATAACTAACACTCCTTATATTAGTGAAACTCCAATTTCAAATGCAAAGCGTATTGAAATTGGTAAGCTGTAATGAGACCCAAGCTTCAGAAACAAAGCGCACTGAAGCTTGCTGGTCGAATTAATCCCGCAAGGCGGAAGGTATGGCTCGAAAAGTCAGCTATTTGGCTCATACCCCTGGTTATTTCTGGTGAAAAACTTACCCGGATGCTGTTTAACAATTCCTTTTAATTCCAGTGACATTAAGGAACTTAACACTTCAGCCGGAGCTAGTGCTGTTGACGCGATGATTTCATCAACTTGAAGATTATTAGTGGATATAAAATCGATTATTATTTGCTCAATGGCGCTTAACTTTGCGGTAATCGGAGGCTCCATTGCTCTGGAGCTTTCGAGATAAATTGCCTCTGCTGGCGCCGCTTTTTCGATTTGAGGCAAAATATCTTCCAGAATATCGTCAACGTTTTCGATTAATTTAGCTCCCTGCTTGATGAGCTTATTTGTGCCGCGAGCGCTAGCCGAATCTATGCTTCCGGGAACGGCAAAAACTTCCCTTCCCTGTTCCAGCGCCAGGCGCGCGGTGATAAGCGAGCCGCTTTTTTCTCCTGCTTCTACCACTACCACACCATAGGACATACCGCTGATAATGCGGTTGCGCGCCGGAAAATTGCTTGCCAGTGGCGGAGTGCCAAGTTGATATTCAGAAATAACTGCTCCGTTTTGTACAATTTCGGCGTATAATTTTTTGTTTTCAGGAGGATAAATTACATCCAATCCACTGCCCATAACAGCTATTGTTCTTCCATGGGCAGTTAGCGCTCCCCGGTGAGCTGCAGCATCAATTCCTCTTGCCAATCCGCTTACTATTGTTATGCCTTTAATAGACAGTTCGCGACTAATTCTTTCCGTTGTGTATTTGCCGTAAGTGCTGGCCTGCCTGGAACCAACCATAGCAATACTAATTTCATCTTTTGTTAACGCTCCCTTTACATAAATAAAGGCCGGGCGATCATAAACATGACGTAGTTTTGTCGGATAAAACTCGTCTGAATAAGTAACTATTTTAATGCCTGCTTTTATCGTGCGGTCAAATTCGAGTTTAATTTTATCCCAATCTTTAAAACAGGCAATCGCGGCGGCGGCTTTTTTTGACATTCCCGGGATTGTTGCTAATTGCGGCGCAGGTGTGGTAAAAATAGCGCGAAGTGATCCGAACTTATCCACTAACGCCGAAAAAGTAATGTTACCGACTCCAGGAATGGATTTTAGAGCAATCCAATATTTTAAATTATCGAAATCCATAGATTATTGTTTATACCAAGTAGCTATCAAATATTAGCCCCACTTAGCTTCGCACGTGGGATAATTCGACTTGCGCTTCGAACTTCACTTCGTTCGTTTTCAGCGAGTCTCATTAAAGGTTGATTTACCGGGCATAATACCAAGTAAGCTTTCAAAATTCATATTTTACTTTTTGAAAGCAACTTGGTATTAATTGTCAGCGCAATCTGCTAACGTTGTTTTGCCGGTTTTGCTGTTAAAAAGTGGGCGCACGTTATAACTTGTTGACTCTACATGTCAAGTGTTTTAAAGATATTGCGTAAATTTGATCTTTAAGCTAGAAAACTTAAAGAATTTTCTAAATAGGGGTATTTATGTCGCGCATAAAGCAATTTTTTGTCGTAATTATTATAGGCTTGATCATCTGTCCATCTTACGTGATAGCACAGAAAGTCACGGATCAGGAAAATGTTTTGAAAACCGTTCATCATGGGAAGAATATTGTACAGGCTCAGAATAGAGATAATTATCAACCTGTACTTGCCATTACACCACGTGAAGTTGATGTGGGAACAGTTAGTCCCGGCGAAGTAATTACAGGAGTATTTACCTTTAAGAATATGGGTTCCGGCGTTCTAAATTGGTCCACAACAGGGCCGGAGGGCTGGAAAAAATTAGAAAATCAGAATCTATCCAGCACAGTGGAAGATGAGACTGATTCTTTGCGCTTTGAAATTCGTCTGCCCATCGATGGAGATCAGTTGAAAGGTTATAAATTAAAAACATACCTTTACAGCACAGAAATACAATTTGAAACCGGCAGGGGGAAAATAATATGCCAAAAGGATCTGCACATAGGGGCACACAAGGAAGCAATTAAAATTACATCCTCCGGCGGTTCCAGAACGATATATGTTACATTTAAAATAGTCGCGACTCAGGAAAGCCCGATGATCAATTTTAATCCGGCACGCTTGGATATGGGCAGTGTCATCCCTGGCAAAACTGTATCCAAAAAAATTATGGTAACTAATAAAGGTAAGGAAATGCTGGAATGGGCGGTGACTGCAAGGAAAAATAAGCATAATGAAAACACGTCCATTTTTAAAAAGGAAAGATACATATCATTCCTCAACGAGGAAGTTCGGGGAAGCGAGAATTACAGCGCGCCCGGTCATCTCCGGGATACAGTCGAACTATACGGCAAATGGACAGAAAATGATGGCTATCCATTTTGTGCTGATGGCGGTAACTCCATCAAATACCGCTTTAACGGAACAGGAATAAGCCTGAATATGGCAAATCAATCAGAGGATGGAAG
>JBAXON010000150.1:0-7847 GCA_037133255.1 Deltaproteobacteria bacterium | reverse complement strand
GGAACCAATGGCCGATTTCATCTGGTACAGGTGGCCGATTTCGCCAGAATAGTCACGTAAGCGAGGGAACCATTGCCTGAAACTCAGACATTTTTTGTTGCAGGAAAGTTTCGCTAACATTCATTTTATCCGCGCGGAACTTCTTTTCTTTAATCTTACATGGGAGAGTAATTCTGGTTTCGTTTCCTGCATAATCTCGGGCAAACAAAGTGATTTTTGTTTTTGCTTTGGACGCGTTATAGGGAAGCGCAAAATAAGTAACAGAAACAGGTTTATTAGCAATCATTAATGTGTGACCCGCAGTAAAATAATCATTTACATATACACCGGTCAAATCAGTAGGCTTTGAGTTGCGGTAAGCGATGAAGCAAGTACCACCCTGATTTATATGGTTGGTTGTACTGAGCAGATTTATTTGAGGCGGAATTGTATCAATTGTGACGGTTGAAGATTGAACGGACTTGTTTCTGAAAATAGAATGATCGGTTGCATTAATGTTAAGAATTGCCGGACCATCATGAAGGTTGAGAGAAGCAGTGTCAAAAGTTACAACTAAAATTTTCTGTTTAGTGCCCTTTGGGGGAATTTTTTCATTGACCAGAATTCGGCCTTTATTGTCCTGCACGATTTCGACTACTATATTTGAAAGACCGCTTTTTTGATCATCAAAAGTCATTTCAACTTTTTTCAATTTACCGATAGCAACTATTTCCTGATTCAATTTAATGGATGGTTTTTCTACTTCCAGATAATCAAAAAAATAAAAAAAACCAATCGTCGCAACTAATAATATTGTCAATAATATTAACGTATAAGAGCGATATTTTTTCATAATTACCCCGAAACGATTAGTATTTGAAATTAATTTGGTCTACTTAATGGCTTTCTAATCCTTTTGCAAGATAAATTTCCCCCGATCATATTTGCATAAGTAAATGTTGAATGGTGTGGCAGTTATGCCTTGCTCTTGGATTTAAACACTGGTATATTCTAAAAAAATTCAGTGTGGATAGATATATGCTTAAGGGAAAGAAAATTGTTTTGGGGATCACTGGTGGGATTGCCGCCTATAAAGCGGCTGAACTTGCCCGGGCGCTTGTCAAGGAAGGCGCACAGGTAAAAGTCGTCATGACGAAGAATGCCACAGAGTTTATTTCGCCCTTAACGCTGCAGACACTTTCCAATAATATTGTTTATACGGATATGTATTTACGCCCAGAAAAGTTTGATATGGCTCATATAGAGCTTGCGGAATTTGCCGATGCCTTTGTTATAGCGCCGGCAACCGGAAATATAATCGGAAAGATTGCTTCCGGAATCGCAGATGATTTACTTTCAACAACAATAATGGCGAGTAATAAGCCGACTCTGATTTGTCCGGCAATGAATGATAAAATGCTGGCTAACCCCATTGTGCAGGAAAATATAAGCAAGCTGAAAAAATATCAATACGTGATTATGGATAGTGGCGTAGGTGAGCTTGCCTGCAAAACAAGTGGCGCAGGCCGTCTGCCGGAAATACCGGAAATAGTGGAAGAAATAGAAAGACTTTTGACCGCGCATAATCTGGTTGGGCAAAAAATATTAGTCACAGCCGGGCCCACCGAAGAGCCGCTCGATCCGGTTCGTTTCATTACAAATCTGTCATCCGGAAAGATGGGTTACGCCTTGGCCAGAGTTGCACGAAGGCATGGTGCACAAGTCACATTAATAACAGGACCGACAAACTTACCTTTGCCTTTAGTAGAAAATATTATCAAAGTTCGCACAGCCCAAGAGATGCACAAGGCTGTTATGGACAATTACAAAAAGGCGACAGTAGTAATCAAAGCAGCGGCAGTTGCTGATTACAGGCCGAAACTTATTGCTCGTGACAAAATTAAAAAAGACGATAAACCTCGCACAATTGAGCTTGTAAGAAATCCGGATATTATCGATGAGATTGGTAAGATCAAAAAAAATATTCTACTGGTCGGCTTTGCCATGGAAACAAAAGACCTTCTGGCTAATGCCCGGGAAAAGTTAAAAAAGAAAAATATGGATTTAATCGTAGCCAACAGCTTACGGGAAGAAGGGGCTGGCTTTCAAGCAGATACAAATAAAATAACTATTATTGACAGGGAAGGCGATACGCAATCTTTGCCCGTAATGACAAAAATAGAAGCCGCTGAAAAAATTCTGGAAAGAGTTGCCGGATTGCTGAAGAAGAAAGGCGGCACTAAAAAGTAATGGAAGAAGCTTTTTCACAATCAACACCGGAACAATTACAAAAAGAATTGTTATTTGTTGTAAAGGGGCTCAAATCTCAAGTACTGAATCAAAAAAGCTTAGCTGTTGGATTGGAATGGAAGAAATCAATGTCCGCAGAAAAAGAAACAAAAGTCATTAACTCAAACAATGAAGAGCAACTAAAAAAAGTCAGTCAGGAAATGGCAAATTGCCAGCTTTGTCAACTGTCAAAAACAAGACATAATATTGTTTTTGGAGAGGGCAATCCCAACGCGCAAATTGTTTTTGTCGGAGAGGCGCCCGGTGCTGATGAAGACCAGCAGGGGTTGCCATTTGTGGGCAAAGCCGGGCAGTTATTAACAAAAATAATTGAAGCGATGGGCATAAAAAGAAAAGACGTTTACATTTGTAATATACTTAAATGTCGACCGCCGGAAAATCGTAATCCATTGCCTGAGGAAATAGGCTTTTGCGAACCTTTTTTAAAAAAACAGTTGCAGGCTATTTCACCAAAAGTTATTTGCGCTCTGGGAGCAGTTGCCGCAAAGGCTCTTTTAAAGACTGATGTAACAATATCGTTGTTACGCGGCCGTTTTCATACATATAACGGTATGAAATTAATGCCAACATATCATCCGGCATATCTATTACGAAACCCATCGGCCAAGAAGCAGGTCTGGGAAGATGTGCAGATGATTATGAGGGAAATTCAGCCCTAGTGATATGCCAATGCGCTTATGAGGTGAAAAAATGATCAAGAAAATAATTTACGTAATGATTGCCATTTCCATATTGATGAGTGCTTGCGTTTGGGCACAGGAGAAGAAACCTGTTTATAACGTAATCACAGTCAATGGTATAATCACATCACCTACGGCCAAATATATTGCCGGCAGTATTGAAGATGCTCAAAAAGATAAGGCTGAGGGGTTGATAATATTACTTGATACACCGGGAGGAATGGATACGGCGATGCGCGATATTGCCAAGAGTATTCTCAACGCGCCCATGCCGGTAATAGTATTTGTGTATCCATCCGGCGCGCGTGCCGCCTCTGCCGGCGTGATTATAGCCTCTGCCGCACACATTGCCGCGATGGCTCCCGGCACAAATATCGGGGCCGCTCATCCGGTGGCGATAGGCCTTGGCGGTGGTGAAATGGATAAGACTATGTCCGCAAAGGTGGAAAATGATGCTGCCGCGTACGCCCGTAGCATTGCCAAAAAAAGGGGACGCTCTGAAGATTGGGTGGAAAAAGCGGTGCGTAAAAGTGAATCAATAACAGCTGAAGAGGCACTCAAATTAAATGTTATCGATTTTGTAGCGCCGGATATCGAGAAGCTTTTAGCGGCAATTGATCTCAAAGAAGTAGATGTAGCCGGTGTCAAAAAGAAACTAGCCACAAAAAACGCCATGATGAATAATAAAAAGATGGATACACGTCAAGGCATCCTTTCTGTAATATCAGATCCGAACATTGCTTATATTCTTCTGCTTATAGGTTTGGCCGGTCTGTATTTTGAGCTATCTACACCCGGGGCAATTCTTCCCGGAGTAATAGGCGGCATATCATTATTGCTGGCATTTTTCGGTCTGTCCACTTTGCCGGTAAATTACACGGGGATACTGCTGATAATTTTCGCGATAATTTTATTTATCGCGGAGATAAAGGTTATGAGTCACGGGATGTTAACTGTAGGAGGGGTAATTTCATTAATTATGGGATCATTATTATTATTTGATACAACAGAACCGGCCTTGCGTATTTCTTTGCAGGTTTTGATTCCGTCTGTTTTAGTGGTTTCCGGATTTTTTATTGTTGTCATTTGGATATCCATTAAAGCGCAAATGCGGAAACACTTTACCGGCCCTGAAGCAATGATTGGCGCGGAAACTGAAGCTCATACCGACATTGCCAATGAAGGCAAAGTATTTTTAGAAGGACAATACTGGCGAGCGACAAGTGCAAAGCCGATAAATAAAGGTGCCAAAGTAAAAATTGTCAAAGTTGTAGGCTTGAGCTTGGTCGTAGAAGAAATAATTAAAGAACAAAATTCATGAAAATTAAATAAAGGAGGGTGTTTAAAATGGTTGGAGCTTTATCTGTACCGATGATGGTTGTTATTGTGATGGTATTCATGTTTTTAGCCTCGGCGATTCGTATCTTAAATGAATATGAACGAGGCGTTATCTTTCGTCTGGGGAGGGTAATTGCTACAAAAGGACCAGGCCTTATTATTTTGATACCTGTTGTGGATAAAATGGTCAAAGTGGATATGCGGACAATTACGATGGAGGTTCCTCCGCAGGATGTCATTACTCGTGACAATGTGTCCATTAAAGTCAATGCCGTAGTATTCTACACGGTTTTAGATGCGACCGCAGCTATTATCAAGGTGGAGAATTTTCTTTATGCGACATCTCAACAGGCGCAGACCAGTTTAAGAAGTGTCTGCGGTCAGGTGGAACTCGATGAGATTTTGTCAGAAAGGGACAAGATTAACGTAACCTTGCAGGAAATACTGGATCGCAGCACCGAACCCTGGGGGATTAAAGTAGATAGGGTTGAAGTCAAACAGATAGATCTTCCTGAAGAGATGAAGAGAGCCATTGCGAAACAGGCTGAAGCGGAAAGAGAAAGGCGCGCGAAGGTCATCAATGCTGAAGGTGAATTCCAAGCCGCACAAAAGCTTGTCGATGCGGCGAAACTAATGGATACACAGCCCATGTCGCTCCAACTGCGATACTTGCAGACGTTGAATCAGATTGCTGCGGAAAACAATTCAACAACGGTATTCCCCATACCCATTGATTTGTTTAAACCATTTTTAAAATTAGCGGAGAAACTATAAATCAGAGCGGCAGAGGCTGTGCTTCTGCCGCTTAAATAAAATATCAGGAGGATATATTTATGGCTGGTTCAAAACTTCATGTGCTTACCGGAGGGCTGATTTTAATTGCTTTGGGAGTATTGATCTATTTATCCAAGGCAGGAATTTATTCATTCGGGCAGACCTGGCCGGTATTAATAATTGTTATCGGTATAGGCACAATAGTTCAAAGAGCAAAAGATTTTGGCGGATGGTTCATAACCATTGCAGGCATACTATTTCTCATTAACGAATTCTATGGATTTGATCTGCACAAATATTCACAATATATATTGCCGGCTATACTGGTTTTACTGGGTATCTTTGTAATATTAAGAAAAAGAAAACACGATTAAAATAAACGGTATTTCTAATAAATGACTATTGCTAAAAAAATTAAGGCATCAATTTCTCAATCTTCTATGATCCGGAAGATGTTTGAAGAAGGCATTCTGCTGAAGAAACAACATGGCGCGGATAAAGTCTATGATTTTAGCCTGGGCAATCCCAATGTGGAGCAGCCGGAAGAATTCAAAAGAGAGCTGATTAATCTTGCCAATGAGATTATTCACCTAAAGCACGGCTATACGCCCAATGCCGGATACCACGAAACAAGGCATACCATCGCTAAAAAAATCAGCAAGGCATCAGGGTTGAAGATGCATGCTGATCACGTAATCATGTCCTGTGGCGCTGGTGGCGCGTTAAATGTAATCTTGAAAGCGTTGCTTGATCCCGGTGAGGAAGTGATTGTTCTTAAGCCTTTCTTTGTGGAATACCCTTTTTACATAGAGAACTACGGCGGAATAGTAAAATATGCCGCGACAAAAAATGATTTTTCTCTCGACATTGATTCTATTGCCGGGGCGATAAACGAAAAGACTAAAGCGATTATTATCAACTCTCCTAATAATCCGACAGGCATTGTGTACAGTGAAAATGAAATTGCCGGATTGTCCCGCGTACTTTTGGAGAAGGGCAGGGCTTTAGGAAAAACCATTTATCTGATCTCTGATGAACCTTACGCGGAAATCGTATTTGAGGGTGTCACACTGCCCAGCGTTTTAAAAGCTTATCCCAATAGTATTGTAGCCTATTCTTATTCCAAGACTCTGTCTTTGCCGGGGGAAAGAATAGGCTACATTGCCGTTAATCCGCATATTTATGAAGCGGGCGATTTAATCAGCGCGCTGATTTTATGCACGAGAATTATGGGTTTTGTTCACGCGCCGGCTCTGATGCAAAGAATTGTCGCCAGGCTTCAGGATGTGGCAGTCGATGTTAAAGTATATCAGAAAAAACGTGATCTGTTGTGCGCGGGATTAGCAAAAGCGGGTTACACATTCACAAAACCGCAGGGCGCGTTTTATTTATTTGTACATAGCCCGATTCCTGATGATGTGGCATTTGTGCAAATGCTGCTTAAGAAAAATATTCTGGTAGTGCCCGGCAGCGGCTTCGGCGGCCCAGGTTACTTCCGCATTGCTTACTGCGTTGATGATGCAACAATCATTAATTCAATGGATGGATTTACCCAGACAATCAAAGGGTGCACATAATTCCAGTTAGAAATCAATCCTCTTGCATCCAATGCTTGCCGCCCAGAATCCGTGCGACAAGCATGCTGGCGACGTTATCGCCGATGGCATTGATCATTGTTGCCGGAGCGTCAACAAGAGTTCCAATCATGGTTATAATAGGGAAGGCCTCCAGAGGAAAGCCATAGATAGAAATGATCAGTAACTCACCAATTGTCCCGCCGCCCGGAATGCCGCTTACAACAACGCCAACCAACAGGGCGATGCCTACGGCTGTGGCAATGGTTTCTAAACCTGAGAAATTCATTTGAAATAATCCGAACAAGAAAGCAATTTTTAAAATGGCGGCAAGACACGAGCCTTCCATGTGGATTGTCGCGCCGATGGGAATGACGACTTCGCTGATGTCTTTAGGCACGCCGGTTTTATTGGCTGCTTCGAGATTGGCGGGAATCGTTGCCATGCTGCTTCCGGTAGCCAAAGCGGTAAGCGATGCAGGAATAATATTGCGCCAGAATCTTCTTACTCCGTCTCCTTTTGCGGCGATAAAAGCATAAAGAGTAAAGGCGATAAAGAAATACAAAATCGCTATCGGGTAATACAAGAACATTGCTCTGGCGTAAGCACCCAGCAATTCCGGACCGAAGACGCCGACAAGATAGGCAAAATAGGCGCAAAGCCCGATTGGCGAGTAATACATGATAAAAGAAATAAGTTTCATCATAACATCGCTGGCAGATGCCAGGAAGTTTGCAAAGACCTTGCCGCGCTCACCAACCGCCGAAGTTGACAAGCCAAGGAGAATAGAGAAAATGATGAGCGCCAGCATGTTCTTTTTGGATAAGATATCGGCAAAATCAGAAACAGTAAAAGCTTTAACGATTTGATCTGTGGCCCTTAGCTGCTCAGGATTAACTCCAGTTCCCAGAGCGATTTTTACACCAATTGCCGGCGGATAAAGCACAACGCCGATGGCCATGATAACCGATGCTATTAAGCCGGTTACAACAAATACCAAAATCATGGCAGATATTATTTTTCCCAAGCGCCTAATGTTGGTCATAGATGCAACGGCAGAAGAAATGGAGAAGAAAACAAGTGGAACTATCGCGGTGAACAGCAGATTGAGAAAAATGTCGCCAAATGGTTTGAAGACTATAGCGTCTTTTTTATAGAGAATTCCTAATAAAGATCCGAGAATAATCGATAT
>JBAXON010000149.1:0-7865 GCA_037133255.1 Deltaproteobacteria bacterium | reverse complement strand
AGCCAAGGTAGAACATGATTTGCAGATGATTTTTACCGTGCAATAACTTTCACTATTCAATCCAGCGGCTTGGAATCCCATAGTTCCAGCTTGGGGAGAAAGCGCCTTGACCCGCGGGAGGTCTTGTTTTTTTAGGGAGCCTCCGGCTTCTTCTAGAATTGGCTCCACTAAGAAAACATGGTTCTTTGAAAATTGGAAACTGGCATTCCACTTTTTTGGTGGGAGCCGAAATATTTACCTCCATTTTTTATGGTTTATCATTTGTAATGAACAGATTGTGTGCACAACCAAAATAATAATTTAGCGGAAAGGAGGTGAGACGGTTGATAATTAGAATTATCTTAATTTTGGCTTGTTCGATAAGTGGTTACTTTATCGCCTTTTATTCAGCGGCAGATAGTCCATATTTGTATTATGAATCAATTGCCGGCTTTATTATAGGTTTATGCGTCGCGCTGTTGGTGATAAAGGTTGAAAAGGATATTCGTAAGCTTTCCTTAAAAATCATTCTAGGTGGTGTATCCGGAATGGTAGTCGGATTGCTGATCGCTTTAATCCTTGGTTACGGTTTGAACATGGTCAGCAACATCGGAGAAAATCAGCAGGTAGTGCCTTGGATTTATCTTCTTTTAACAGGCATATTGGGTTACCTTGGTCTTACATTAGGGTCAAAAAAAGTTGACGAGTTTAGTTTTCGTGGTGGTGACTACAAGGCGCCATCGGACCTGCGCATTCTGGATACCAGCGTAATTATCGATGGAAGAATCGCGGATATTTGTGACAGCGGTTTTATAGAGGGAGAACTAATCGTTCCCCGGTTTGTATTGACAGAGTTGCAGTCTGTTGCCGATTCGTCCGATTCGATGAAAAGGTCAAGGGGGAGACGGGGGCTTGATATTCTCAACCGGATGCAAAAGAGTTCAGCTATTCACATTGATATTGTCGAACAGGATTTCACTAAGATCAAAGGAGTTGATGGTAAGCTTGTGGCACTGGCTAATAAAATCAATGCAAAACTTCTGACTAACGACTATAATCTAAATAAGGTAGCCGAATTGCAAGGTGTTCGAGTTTTGAATATTAATGAGTTGGCTAATGCCATGAAACCGGTTGTGTTGCCGGGTGAGCAAATGACGGTAAAAATTATTCGCGAAGGCAAGGAATTGGGGCAGGGTGTCGGTTATTTGGATGATGGGACGATGATTATCGTAGATCACGCTCAGAAAATGCTGAACATGAATGTGGAAGTGGTCGTCACCAGCGTCTTGCAGACTACTGCCGGCAGGATGATTTTTACGGAATTAAAAGAAATGGCAGAGAAGAAAAATCAGCAAAATAAAGAAGTATAAATTTATACAGGCGTTATCTTTTGAGGATGGAAAGAAATACCTTTCACTAATAGGCCCGGAAGATTATTTTCCGGGCTTATGTTTTTTGGGGAATAGTGAATGAAAATAGTGGCCATAATTCCAGCAGGCGGTGCAGGACGCAGATTGGGATCTGCAGTAGCCAAACAATACCTGTTATTGGATGGTGTCCCTGTGCTTGCGCGCACCCTCAAGATATTTCAGCAATCAACAATTATTGACGAAATCGTTTTGGTTGTACCCCAGGAAGATTTGATCTCAGCTCGAAGGCAGTTGGTAGATAAATATGGTTTGACCAAGGTGATTGCTATTGTTGCCGGAGGTAAAGAGCGTCAGGATTCGGTAAGAAATGGTCTTTCCGCGATTGCAGGTATTTGCGATGTGGTGATAATACATGATGGAGTTCGGCCGCTGCTAACCTGCGAAATGATAAGTAAGGTTGTTGCTGCCGCGAAAAATGGTGGCGCATCATCAATGGGCGTAAAGTTTAAAGATACAGTAAAACAAACTGCGGACAGTGACATGGTAGAAGCGACACTACCGCGAAATAATTTATGGTTGACGCAAACTCCGCAGGCATTTTCCTTTGATGTTTTGCAGAAGGCCTATGCCGCTGCCGTAAGCGATAAATTTTACGGGACCGATGATGCGTCTTTAGTCGAGAGAATTGGCGTAAAAGTTAAAATGATTGCCGGTTCTTATGAAAACATTAAAATTACCACTCCGGATGACCTGATTGTCGCGGAAGCGTTTATAAAAAACAAGGCGGGAACGCAAGGAAATACTCGCAGCGGTATTGGCTACGATAGCCACAGATTTGCCGCAGGCAGAAAGCTTATCCTCGGCGGTGTGGAAATAGCTTCTGATCGCGGTTTGAAAGGCCACTCCGATGCCGACGCTCTCATCCATGCTATTTGCGACGCGCTTTTGGGAGCCTCAGGATGCGGCGATATTGGAAGACATTTCCCTGATAGCGATCAGGACTATAAGGATATTTCCAGCACTATAATTCTTCAGCGGGTAAAGGACATTATAGAAGGAAAAGGATTCTGGATCAATAATATTGATGCCACTGTCGTTATGGAAAATCCAAAGCTTGCGCCATACGCCGGGGCTATGGTAACCAATATCGCGCAGGCGCTGGAAATTCCGGAAACAGATGTGAACATCAAAGCCAAAACCAATGAGGGCATGGGTTTTACTGGCAGAAGCGAGGGCATCGCCGTATTTGCCACAGCTTGCGTAACAGAAAGGAAAGCAAATGTCTCCAAAGCCTAGAGTCAGATTTGCACCGTCGCCAACCGGAGAGCTCCATGTGGGTAACGCCCGCACGGCATTGTTTAACTGGATGTTTGCCCGTCACTTTGGCGGAGATTTTATTCTGCGCATTGAAGATACGGACGAGTCCCGCAGCGCGCTTTCCTATCAAGTGAATCTGATTGATGATCTAAAATGGTTGGGTATGGATTGGGATGAAGGGCCGCAAAAAGAAGGAGCGTATGGCCCGTACAAACAAAGTGAGCGCCTTAATATTTATGATGAACATCTGAAAAAGCTTGTGGCTGCAGATCTGGTTTATCCCTGCTATTGTACCGAAGAAGAACTCGAAGATGAGCGTCAGTCGCTGATTTTGAGCAAGCGCATGCCTCGCTATATGGGCAAGTGCCGTAACCTGACACAAGCCGAGCGCAAATCCAGAGAAGTTCAGGGCAGAAAACATTCCTATCGTTTTAAAGTACCTCAGCTTGCTATCGAATTTGATGATTTAATCCGTGGATACATGAAATTTGAGGGTGAAGCAATTGGCGATTTCATCATTGTTCGTTCCAACGGTATGCCCGCCTATAATTTTGCTGTGGTCATTGACGATCATCTCATGGCGATAACTCATGTCATTCGCGGGGAGGATCACCTTTCCAATACAGCCCTGCAAATTATGCTTTATCGGGCTTTCGGGTTTGTACCTCCCACTTTTGCGCATCACTCATTAATTCTGGGCAAAGACAGATCCAAACTCAGCAAGCGTCACGGTTCCGTATCCGTAGGCGAATTTCGCAAACAGGGAATTTTGCCTGAAGCGCTGCTGAATTATCTGGGGTTGCTTGGCAGCTCTTTTACAGATGGCCGGGAAATTTTGTCCCGCAACGAAATGATTGCGGACTTTACGCTTACGCGCGCTTCCAAAAGCGGGGCGATATTTGATGAAGAAAAGCTCCACTGGCTCAATGCCATGTATATTCGAAATTGCGATACAGAAGATTTAACAAAGCGGTTACTTCCCTTTTTACAGCAGGCAGGTTATCAACCGGACACGTTGGGTGCTCAATGGCTGCGAAATGTTATTGATGCAGTTAAAAATGATTTAATAAAACTAACAGATATTGGTGACCATATTCGTTTCTTTTTTGATGATAAATATGAGTTGACGGCTGCCGCCAAGGAAATTCTTGTAGGAGAAAATGCACGTAAAGTTGTTCAAGCTTTTAGCGAATATATGGAATCTGTGCAATGTCTGCCAAAGGATTTGTATGCCGCCGCGATAAAACACGTCAAAGAAAAAGTAGGAGTAAAAGGCAAAGAATTATTTATGCCGATTAGGGCGGCTCTAACTGGCGTTGTTCACGGTCCGGAACTTGATCGGGTATTTGCCGCGCTTGGTAAAGAATCAGCCGTAAAAAGATTGCGGCAGTATATTAAATAAGCGGGGGGAACCTCTGGCAACGATGAATAAGAAAAACACATTAGTCATTCTGGCAAAGCAACTGTGGCTTACTTTGTCATTATTTCTTTTCCTGCTGGTTTGTCTTTTTTCCCCGCCATCTGTATTTTCTTACGATTCTTCGTCGAGTGACTTTAAAAAATACATAAGCGTTCTGGATGGTCAATGTTCTCGTTACGGGTGGACAGACATCAAACCGGCTGCAATATCGTGGGAATATCACAGGACAACAAAATACAAACATCCACTTATGTTTGCTTATTTCGGTAATACTACCGGAAACTGCGTTTTGTTTTTAGGCGGCGTGCACGGTGATGAATTGCCCACTGTCTATCTCATGCTCAAGCTTGCTCATTATGTTAAGGAAAATCCGGTTATGTTCAAAGATAGATGCATTGTTATCGCGCCCCTTGTCAATCCCGACAGTTTCTTATCTGCCGCGCCAACTCGGGTCAATGCCAGTGGCGTTGATATCAACAGAAACTTTCCAACAAAGGATTGGCATAAAGACGCGATTCGTCTATGGATTGCCAAGGGTAAAAAAAACAAGCGCTACTACCCGGGGGCAAAATCGGCATCAGAGCAGGAAACTTTATTTCAGCTGGCTTTAATCAAGAGATTTCAACCGCAGAAAATATTGTCGGCGCATTCTCCGCTCAATTTTTTTGATTATGACGGGCCATCATCAGATTTGAATTCCTTTGAGCAATGGATGGAAAAAATATCTAAGGAGGCAAATCATCCTTTTAAAAAATTTGGCTATTATCCCGGATCACTCGGCAACTATGCCGGTCATGAACGCAACATTTTTACTCTGACGCTGGAGTTGCCTTCATCGGATCCCCGCAATGGCAGCGTGTATTTCCAGAAGTTTCAGCCATCAATTCTAAAGTTTATCAACCTGCCGGTTATCGGCTTACCACCAAACATCAAGGTTATTAATAATTAAAAGCAACAGTAAGCTGCGCGGTATTCACGAATAAATCGTGGCAGTCTCTTTATGGCTTAAGTTTTTTTGGCGAATCGCCCAAACCAATCATGGGTATGGCTCCTGTGCCTGTTACCTGGGGCAGTATTCCGTTCCATTTTTCGATGGCTTTCATATTGGCTTCAATTTTTCGTAGTTCTATCAAGTCCGGCGAAATATTTGCTCTCTGTAATCTGAGAGACTCTGCTTCCGCTCTCGCTGTGGTGATCTTTTGTTCTGCTTCGATCTTGATCCTGTCGAGATCCCTTTTTGCTTTTAGCGCCAGCTGTTCTGCTGTCTGTTTGGATTCGATGGCCTCGGTGAACACCTTTGAAAAACTAAAGGTCACAATGGAAAAGGCGTCAACTGCAATATTGTTCACGATCAGTCTATCCATCAGATTTCGCCTCATCGCCTCACTGACGGCCGGTCTCTTGGTTATAAGCTCTTCTGCTGTGTACTTGGCAGTTACGGCCTTGACCACCTCCAGAATGGCAGGGTCAATAATGCGCTCCTTGAACTGCACGCCTATCTTTTGATAGACAACATTAGCCTGATCCGGAACGATGTGATAATTTAAGGCCACCCGGGAAGTAACATCCTGAAGATCTGCGGAGGCTGCCGCTGCGTCCGTTTCGGCCTTCTGAACCTTTACATCCATCAGCACGACTTCCTGCATAACAGGTATCCGAAGATGCAGACCTTCGTCCAGCACTTTCTTTTGCACCGCGCCGAAATCAAGAACGATGCCTCTTTGTCCCGCGCCAACCTGCACCCATGGCCTGAAAAAAATTAAAACAAAAAAGACCACACCGGTAATCACCATCACTCTTGTCGGGATTTTTCTTATCATGGCCTGGAAGGCCTCTTTTGCTTTATCTGCATCATTTCCCTGCATTCTTCTTGTCTCCTTTTGCCCATATAAGGGTATCTTTATATCTTCTTAAATGCGTACTTTTGGAATTGCCAAACTCCGGTAGTCTCCCCGGCGTTGCCGGGGGACTACCGGAGATGAAATTATTCTTTGTAGAGATTTTCCAGGATGTCCCCGTATTTTTCCATGACCACCTGGCGTTTGAGTTTCATGGTCTGGGTAAGCATACCGTTATCCAGCGTAAAGTCTTCCAGGATAAACGCAAATTTATGGGGAATTTCGTAAGATCCGATTGTTTTTTTGAGATGGTTTTGGACCTCAGCGGTTAACAAATTCCTGAAATTTTGGCCCGCGGGATTTGCCGGATCGAAAAGATCTTTCGGCTCGACTGACAAATTCAGCTCGGTGGCTAAATTTTGTAATAATTTCATGTCGGGCACAATTAACCCCACATTGTAGTCATGCCCGGCCCCTGTGATCACAACGTTTAAAACCCATGGTAAGACCTTCATTGCCAGTTCAATGGTATCCGGATGGATATATTTACCATTGGCAAGTTTATACTCTTCCTTGAATCGGCCGGTGATAAACAGAAATCCATCATCATCTAAGCGCCCACGATCACCTGTGCGCACCCCTCGCATTCCATTCATTTCCACAATTACTTCTTTGGTTTTTTCCGGTTTGTTGTGGTATCCGATCATACATTGCGGACCAAAACAAAGGATTTCTCCATCGTCGCCGGCCTCACCTGTACGCGACCGATCAATTACGACTTTGGTTTTATTAATTGGTTTGCCGACCGATCCCAAGCGATTCCCCATCAAAGGTGAGTTAATGGTAATGGCCGGTGATGTTTCGCTCAAGCCATAGGCGTCATAGGTTGGAATGCCCACATCAATAAAGAATTTGGCAATTTCCACATTCATTGGGGCAGACCCTGTCACCGCGTTGTCCAGGCGTCCGCCAAAACGGGCTCTAATCTTTTTTAGAACGATTGCATCCAGGATTTTGTATTTCAAACTCACCTTGCCTGTTTCCCGTTTGAGTTTTGCCGCAGCCAAAGCTGCTTCAAAGAGTTTTAATTTTAACCCGCCTGCTTCTCTCATTTTAGCCCAAACACCGTTATAAACTTTATTGAAAATCCTGGGCACCGTGATCATGAAAGTAGGCTGGATTTTGGGTAAATCCTCAATTAAAGTCTCAACCGACCCCATAATTCCAATGGAGGCTCCTCTCAGAATGAAAGCATGCAAATCGGCCGTAATCCCGAAGGAGTGCGCCCACGGCAGCATTGAGATGCAACGGCTTTTTTCTGTTAAGTTTAAAAACCAGGCCAGGCCTCCTTTGACATTTTCCGCCAGATTTCCATGAGAAAGAAGAACGCCTTTTGGTTCGCCCGTAGTGCCTGAAGTATAGATTAATACTGCAACATCTGTTGGTTTTGGACGAATAGCCGCTACAGGTTTAGCCGCCCCTTTTTTCTCTAATGCGGCCATGGAGTTTTCCCCTGAACCGTCAATCAGAATAATTTGCTTTAAGGTGGGGATTTCGGCGGGGAAATTTTTCACTTTTTCTAACACTTCAGGTTTTGATACAATCAATACCTTGACTTCGGCATCCTTCACAATATACTTCCACATCGTCACCAATTCTTTTTCATACATCGGGACGTACGCCGCGCCCAAACCCTGGGTGGCCATCTCCCCAATCAACCATTCCTTCCGATTATTTGCTATAATCCCTACTTTGTCTCCATGTTTAACCCCAATCGCTGACAATCCTGCCCGCAAATTATTCACACGAGTTGCGATTTGACTGTAGGTTACCCATTGATAAACCCCCGCGCTGTCTTTTTCACCCATTAACAGGTTGCTTGCGTATTTAGTGGCACTATTTTCAAAAATCTCCACCAAATTGTCCGGGGCTTCGTACACG
>JBAXON010000148.1:0-7914 GCA_037133255.1 Deltaproteobacteria bacterium | reverse complement strand
CGCTTAAAGATAAAGAAAAAGATGAATGGCTTGCAGTGCAAAATAAAGTCGATAAATTACCGGGAGTTTTGCGGAGGGAAAAATGGGAGGATATTCCGGCTCAACGGAAGATAAAAAGATTTATGATCTTACGGATGTAGTTGAAGATGCCGGTTCGTCAAATAAATTAAATGAAGAAGTAATCAAGCGAGCAACAGAAATAGCCGAAAGGATTGTGCGGGAGATTATGCCGGAAATTGCAGCAAAAGTCATTAGAGAAGAAATCGAAAAAATAAAAAAAATGAGTGACAAGGGATCAGCAAATAATATTTAAGCCTATGAAAAAATGTATGTTCATATCATTTTTGGTTTTGACGTTGTTTTTACCAGTTTGCGTTTATGCTCAGGATAATTCCACTATTTTTAGTCTCGATGTTAAGGGAAGCGCAGATATAAGCCGAAATGATGCTGCTCGTGCACGGGAAGAGGCAATTCAAGATGCTATAGAAACGGCGATACTGAGGGCAACAGCTAAGTTGATGGCTATTCCTCTTGACGATGATAGATTTAAACCGGTAAAAAGTGTAATTATTGACGAAACGAATAAATATGTTAATAATTATAAAATTGTCGCAGAAATGAAGAAACCGACTTCTTACGAAGTAAATGTCCATGTTGTTGTAAATTTGGTCAACTTGAAAAATGATTTGAACAAAATGGGGTTTCTGCAAGCAGTTCAGACGGGAAAGACCTCTTCGATAGTTATGCTAGAGGTTAAAGGATTAGAAAAATATTCTGATTTTGTGCATTTGAAAGAATTTCTGCAAAGCCGGACGAAAATTGTAAAAAATATTTATCCCTGCCGTGCTGAATGGCAACAAGCTCATTTTGAAATAGAAATAATTGGGGATGCACAATCTTTGGCTGGTGAATTGACCAAAACTGGTAGGTATGCTCTGAATTCCGGGAAAACCGGCAACAATAAAATAGAGATGAGTTGTCTGCAAAAAAAGGAGGATGAATGAAAATTTTTAAAATTTGGCTATATTTGCCGGTAATTTTTATATTAATTATTGCCGGGTGTTCTTCCCAATCGCCATATAACACGAAGAATGATAAGGATCAGAATGTGGCCAAGATTATCGCAGTGCTAGCAGTTGATAACAAAACTGCCGATAGCAAAGCTTCAGTGTTGCTGCGCAGCAAAATTATAGAAGAACTATATTTTAAGGGTTATACAAAAGTTTTCCCCGAAATTATTGACAAAAAGTTGGAGCCTTTGTATAGTAAACAAAGCAAAGACAGTAAAGGTATTGTTGCCCCTCAGGTATTGAAAGAATTGGTGGGAGCGGATGCTGTTATGTATTGCACTCTGATGGAAAGTAAAAGATCGGTTGGTTGGTTTTATGCGCCTGTAAGCATTGCTGTTAGTTGCGACTTACGAAGCACGCAAACAGGTGAAGTTATCTGGAGTGCCGTGTATAAATCAAGTAGCAGAAATTTTGATCTTACCGGCAATCGGCTGGAAATTAAATCGCGTGCGGCTTTTGAAGAAGTAATGAATGAAGTTGTCAATAAGGTAATGGAAACTCTGCCGGATGGGCCTAAATTGCAGGGCTAATAATCGCAATTAGTGTATATGTCAGAGAGACGCTATTAAAAAGTAAATGATGGAGGAAACTATGAAGCAAAATATACAAATCGCTATAATTTCATTAGTTTTATGTATGTTCGCTGCCTATGCTTATGCCAAGCCGCCGGTTACCGTAAAAATTCTTAAAGGAGAAGCAAAAGTTACCGCTGTGGAGGGGACGGCACAGTCGTTTTGCCCTAGTCAGAAAAATGGCAGATATCTGAAAACCAAAGATGTCCTTAAATCAGGCTGCGAAGTTTACACAGGGGAAAAAAGTCTCTTGGAGCTAACTCTTCCAGATTATAGCATTATTCGTTTTGCCGAAAACACAAGATTTAAACTTCTGCAGGCAGATGTTGACAATACCGGAGCGCGGAATGTAAAAGTTGCAGTTAGCCTGGGCAAAGTCTGGTCAAATGTGCGTAAGTCTTTGGGCGGTAATGGTGGATTTGAAGTTTCGTGTGAAAATGCGGTCGCCGGGGTACGAGGTACAATTTACCGGATGGATGTTGAAGCTGATAAATCGGCATTAGTTAAGGTTTACGATGGTGAAGTGAGTGTGGCAGGCATTAAGCCTGTATCGCGAATGGCTCCAACAGTTACCGGCGCTCCAAAGCCTGTTTCCGGACCGAAAGTTATTGCCGGGCCAAAACCTGTTTCCATGAAAGAATGGGTATATATAGTCAAGTCCATGCAGCAAATTCAGATTAGAACGGATGGCAAAGCCGAAGAACCGAAAGATTTTAATGAAGCAGAAGATCGCGATGCCTGGGTAGATTGGAACAAGGCAAGAGACATCAATAAATAGAAAGAAATGCATAGAGAAAACCATGAACATACCAAATTTTTTATCGTTGACCCGGATTATACTTGTTCCGATATTTGTTATTTTCCTGATTCAGGACGAATATTATAATGCTTTGATTGTCTTCGTTGTTGCAGGTTTAACTGACGTCCTCGATGGTACAATGGCGCGCTTGTTAAACGCTCAAACAAAACTTGGTTCTTATTTGGATCCGATTGCCGATAAGTTACTTTTAGCTACTAGTTTTGTGACTTTGGCAATTTTAGGGATTATTCCGAGTTGGTTGACAGTAATTGTAATGAGCAGGG
Source organism: Deltaproteobacteria bacterium (assembly GCA_037133255.1). Classification (GTDB taxonomy): domain Bacteria; phylum Desulfobacterota; class Syntrophia; order Syntrophales; family Smithellaceae; genus FEN-1160. The sequence goes on along the minus strand of JBAXON010000148.1, from coordinate 5,189 downwards.
ACTTTATAATACTCCTTGGTATAGCAATTCTTTCGTTGATGTCGGTTACTTTCGAGATCAAACCGGCTTTGGTTGGCAAAGCTACTACTGCTTTGCAAATTGGCACTGTTTTCTTTGCGCTTCTGTATAAGGCTGTTGCCCATAATTTAAGCTACAATTGGATTTTAACTCTTTTCTTTTGGATGACGGCGATATTTACTGTTGCTTCCGGATTAGTCTATATAATCAGAGGAATCAAAATCATCAATAGAACCAGCCCAGAAGAGGTTAAAAAATAAGATATTAACTTGACACTGCGGAGTTTTACTGCTAATTTCCCAAAATTCTAAAATGGAATTATCTGTAGGCAAGTAGCTCAGGGGGAGAGCGCCATCCTGACGCGGTGGATGTCCAGGGTTCAAATCCCTGCTTGCCTACCATTTTGAATAAAAAGAGAGAATGCCGCAAACGTTAACAGCATAAAGGGCATCAGCGAAATGGTGATGCCCTTTTAAAATTATTTTTTTGAGAATGACTGCGGCATTTTAAGTAATAAAATTATGAATACTAAAATCAATTTTTCCGATAATATCGATATTTCATCCAAAGAAGGCTTAGCGGTTTTGCGTCATAGTACATCGCATGTCATGGCTCAGGCGGTTCAGGATATTTTTAAGGGAGCTAAAGTAAGTATCGGACCTTCTATTGATGATGGTTTTTACTACGATTTTGATTATAAAGAAACTTTTACCACAGAAGATTTTGTCAAAATAGAGAAAAGAATGAGGGAAATTATCGCCGCAGATTATCCTTTTGTTCGCGAGGATATTTCCCGCGCTGCGGCAGTTAAACTGTTTGAAGAAAAAGGCGAAAATTATAAAGTCGAATTAATTAATGATCTCCCTGCTGATGTTGACGAAGTCAGTATTTATCGGCAGAATGATTATGTCGATTTATGTCGTGGTCCGCATATAACTTCTACGGGTATGATCAAAGCTTTTAAGCTGCTGAGTGTTGCCGGTGCTTATTGGCGAGGCGATGAAAAAAATAAGATGCTACAGCGAATTTACGGTACGGGATTCGCGGCTGAAAAAGCACTCAATGATTATCTGAATTTGCTGGAAGAAGCCAAAAAACGAGATCATCGACGCTTGGGAAAGGAGCTTGATCTTTTCCAGGTAAGCGACGAAGCAGGTCCGGGTTTAGTTATCTTTCATCCCAAGGGTATGATGTTGCGTTACCTGATTGAGGAGTGGGAAAGGAAAGAACATCTGAAGCGTGGTTATGATATGGTTATGGGTCCGCAGATTCTCAAAGTTGATTTATGGAAAAAATCAGGCCATTTTGATCACTATCGTGACAATATGTATTTTACTGAAGTAGATGAACAGGTTTATGGCATCAAGCCCATGAATTGTCTTGCACACATGTTGATCTACAAATCGAAAATTAGAAGTTACCGTGATTTGCCATTGCGCTACTTTGAGTTGGGCACAGTCCATCGCCACGAAAAAACAGGAGTTTTGCATGGTTTGATGAGGGTAAGGCAATTCACGCAGGATGACGCTCATATACTTTGTACACCGGAACAGTTAAATGCCGAAATTCGCGCTATTGCAGATTTTGTCAATTATGCAATGGGAATTTTCGGATTTGAATATGAAGTGGAGTTAAGCACTCGACCGCTTAATTCCATCGGCTCCGATGCGGATTGGGATCTAGCCACTACAGCTTTAGAAGGTGCTCTGAAGGATAACAAAATATATTATGAAGTAAACGAAGGCGATGGTGCTTTTTACGGACCAAAAATTGATTTTAAATTAAAAGATGCCTTGAAAAGAAAATGGCAGTGTGCGACGATCCAGTGCGATTTTACACTACCGGAAAGATTTGATTTAAGTTATATCGGGGCAGATGGAGAAAAGCACAGGCCGGTTATGCTGCATCGGGTGATACTTGGTGCTGTCGAACGTTTTATGGGTGTTCTTATTGAGCATTATGCCGGAGCTTTTCCTGTTTGGCTTTCACCTGTACAATGCATTTTATTAACAGTTACAGATAAGCATATACCTTATGCCGAAACAGTTTATAATAAATTAATCGCAGCCGGCATAAGGTGCGAAAAGTTTTTTGAAAATGAGAAATTAGGCTATAAAATTCGCCAGGCGCAAATGCAGAAAATTCCCTATATGCTGGTTATCGGGGATAAAGAAGTCGAAGCGCATTCGGTGGCACCACGAAAGCGTGATGGCGAGAATTTAGGTTCGTTACCTGTTGATGAATTTATTGCTTTTGTTCAGGAAATATGTGAGAAAAAGCAATAAATTGCAATGTTCAAAACTTATTGGCTTCAGGAGGTGAAACATAGTTAAAGATTTAAGGATCAATAGGGAAATAAAGTCGACTACTGTCAGAGTAATTGCCGAAGAAGGGCAGCAGTTAGGCGTTATTACATTGGATGAAGCGATTGCCAACGCGGAAAGAGTCGGTTTGGATCTGGTGGAAGTATCAGCTAATACAGAGCCGCCTGTTTGTAAGATAATGGATTACGGCAAATATCGTTACAAGCAAAGCAAGAAACTGCATGACGCCAAAAAAAGTCAGACAGTCATTCATATAAAAGAAATTCGCTTAAGGCCGAAAACGGAAGAACATGATATTCAGGTTAAGATTAAGCACATAAAAAAGTTTTTGGACAAACACGATAAAGTAAAAATATCCATGATGTTTAGAGGTCGGGAGATTGCTTTTACTGAGATAGGCCGCAAGATGATGGATGAGATAAAAAGTGAACTGGTCAATGATTGTATTATTGATCAGGAGCCGCGTCTTGAAGGACGCAATATGGTGATGATAGTTTCACCCAAAAAGTAAAAAAATAATAATGATAAAGAGGTAATCGTATGCCAAAGCTAAAAACACACAGAGGTGCCGCAAAGCGCTTTTCGCTTACGGCCAAGGGTAAGATTAAGCGTAGTAAGGCCTTTGCCAGTCACATTCTCACAAAAAAAACTACAAAAAGAAAAAGATCATTAAGAAGATCGGCACTGGTTAATTCGGCAAATTCCAAAGCGATCAAGAGGCTTATTCCTTATCTGTAGGCAATAGGGATTATTATATTAGATTTCAATTAGGAGTATACAATGTCCAGGGTAAAAAGGGGCGTGACCGCCCGCAAGAGAAGAAGAACGATATTGAAACAGGCTAAAGGGTTTTTCGGCGCTCGCAGCCGTTTGATTCGAACAGCTACTGAAGCCGTCAATAAAGCGATGAAGTATGCTTATCGTGATCGTCGCGTGAGAAAAAGAGAATTCCGCCAGTTATGGATTGCGCGTATTAATGCCGCTGCACGTCTAAATAATATTTCGTATAGCAGGTTAGTTGACGGTATGAATAAAGCGGGTATTGAATTAGACCGTAAAATACTGGCAGAACTTGCAGTAAATGATCCTCAAGGTTTCGCCCGAATTGTTTCAGTGGCTAAAGGCGAGTAGTAAAAATGTCAGATGATCTTCAACAACTGGAGACAAGCGCTCTTGCCGAATTAGAGAAGGCAACAAACGAAGATCAAGCCCAGGCTATCAGAACAAAATATCTGGGCCGTAAAGGGCTTTTAACCGGTCTTTTGAGGAACATCGCGCAAGTGCCCGATGCCGAAAAACGTTTGTTCGGCAAGCGCTGCAATGAAGTAAAAGATATACTTAGCGCTAAGATCGATGAAGTGCTTTTTCAGCAGACATTCCTGAAAAAATCAGACGGTTTATTTAAGGAGAAAATCGATGTTACAATACCGGGGAAAAGCGTTAAGTACGGCAGAATCCATCCTGTAATTCAAGTCCGCAGAGAAATTTGTGCGATTTTTGCTTCTTTTGGTTTTTCTATCGTCGAAGGACCGGAAGTAGAATTGGATTATTATAACTTTGAAGCGCTCAATATCCCCAAAGATCACCCTGCAAGGGATATGCAGGACACTTTTTACATTGAAGAAAATATTGTCTTGCGTACGCATACATCACCTGTTCAAGTGCGGATAATGGAAAAAGTACAGCCGCCTGTGAGGATTTTATCGCCGGGAAGAGTTTACCGCCGTGATTCCGATGTTTCGCACACGCCGATGTTCCATCAAATCGAAGGACTGCTTGTGGATAAAGGTGTCAGTTTTGCCGATTTGAAGGGAATTTTAACAGCTTTTTTAAAAAAGATTTTTGGCATGGACACTACATTGCGTTTTCGCCCCAGTTTTTTCCCTTTTACAGAACCTTCAGCAGAAGTTGATATTCGTTGCGTCATTTGCAAAGGTAATGGATGCCGTGTCTGCGGACAAAGCGGTTGGCTGGAAATATTAGGTTCAGGCATGGTTGATCCGGCAGTATTTAAGAACGTGGGTTACGACTCAGAAGAATATTCCGGTTTCGCTTTTGGTCTTGGATTGGAACGAATAGCCATGTTGAAGTACGGCGTATCGGACATTCGGCTTTTTTTTGAAAATGACATTCGATTTCTTAACCAATTTTAGGAGAGCCTTTTTATATGCTGGTTAGTCTCAAATGGCTCAAAGATTATATTAATATAAATATTACCGCTGAAGAATTGGCTGAGAAGTTGACTATGGCCGGTTTGGAAGTAGATGAAATAAAAACTATTCGTCCCTCATTTAGCGGAGTTGTGGTCGCTAAAATTCTTTCCGTCGCACCTCACCCTGCTGCCGATAAACTATCCCTTTGTGATGTAACTGATGGCGCAAAAACTTATCGGGTTGTTTGTGGCGCCAAGAATATTAAAGCAGGGAATGTTGTTCCATTGGCTAAAGTTGGCGCAACGATTCCCGGTGGACATACTATTAAATCCTCAGTTCTAAGAGGAGAGAAATCAGACGGAATGCTCTGCTCAGAAGCGGAGCTGGAGGCAGGAGATAATTCATCCGGTATCTGGCAATTGCCTGAAAATTTGACTTTAGGCGTATCCTTAGAGAGTGCTCTTGATTTAAGCGATACAGTTTTAGATGTCAGTATTACACCCAACCGCTCTGATTGTTTGAGTATGATTGGAATCGCGCGTGAAATAGCCGCAATCACCGGCGGGAAAATAAAAATTCCTGTAGGCCGTATTCATGAAAGCCTTAAAGAGATTAGTTTGCATGCATCAGTCGCAATTATTGATGCTGACCTTTGTCCGCGCTACTCAGCACGACTTCTTAAAAACGTCAAGGT
>JBAXON010000147.1:0-7921 GCA_037133255.1 Deltaproteobacteria bacterium | reverse complement strand
GATCTTGCAATTTCATAAGCCATTATGCAATATGAATTTCAGGACTTACCTTCTTGCTGACAACATCTACTAATCAAGTGTTTTCGATCAGAAATCTAGCTGAGGATTACCGCTTATAATCAGCGTTTTTAGAGGGCAAGCCGTTGCGCGGACTCCCGACCAGATGATGAACTTCATCGCGCCACCTTAACCGTGGAAAGGCGTGCAGTGATAAATTTTATAAACCCGGCGGATACACTGGTAATGATGGCCATGACGACAAGTGCGGTAAAAATACTTGGCGTAATGAATTTAGCCTCTAATGCAATCGTCGCAAGAATAATTCCCATTCCGCCCCGCGCCGCAATACCCAGACCAACCACCGTTGATTCACGTAATGAGAGATGCGCAAAATAGCCGCCAATCCATGCCGCCAACATTTTGCTTACATAGGCAGCGATGAGGATAATCAGTACCAAGGTAAGGTCAAAACTATCGGAAAAATTCACTTTAAGTCCAACTGCGGCAAAAAAGAGCGGCGCAAGAATATTGGACGTAAACTCTACGATGCCTTTCCTTATTTCAGGCGTGAAATACCTTGATCGGCTAACACCGATACCAGCGGCGAACGCGCCGAACACCGCATGAATGCCTGCATATTCCGTAACGACGGCAAGGATGAGCATCATAACGACGGCAGTGCCAATAATGCCTCCCGGGCTTAGTTTGCGTGCCACGAAACCAAGAATCATATCCATTAGTCTTGGTAGTGCCGTCATAACTAGGAGTCCAAGTCCGACCGTAAAGGCGAAGGAAACGGCAATACTGACATTTTGTTGCGCTAAACCGGAAAGACTTAAGACGACAATAAAGAGCATCCATCCGACAGCATCGTTAATGGTGCTTACGGCGATTGTCAGATTGCCGAGAGTGGTCTTGAGTAATTCGAGATCGAGCAAAATACGTGCAATAACAGGCAATGCCGAAATAGATAGGGCCGCGCCCATAAATGTCGCAAAAAGCGGCAGAGAGACCGTAACACCCGACATGCCATATATAAGCCAGCCAATCCCGGCGCCGATCAGCGAGGGAATAATAATACCTAGTGAGCCTATCCATCCGACAGCCATGCCCTGCTTGGCAATTTCCTTAAGCTCAATCTCCATTCCGACCACAAAGAGAAGAAAAATAACCGACAGCGACATCAGTCCATCTAGGGCGATACCGGCATCTATGGGCAGATGAAATAAAGATGTAAAAATATCAGGCGCCAACGTGCCTAATATGGTAGGGCCAAGGATGATACCTGCCAAGAGCTCACCTAACACTATGGGCAAACCAAATTTTTTCACCACCTCGCCCATTAAGCGCGCCAATCCCAAAAGACAAATGATTTGGATAAGAAAAATCATCAACTGAAGGGGAATAAGTTTTTGCATAATCGGCAGCTCTTCTTATATAAATCGTTTAACCATTGAGCAATCACAAATCATCTGGGGCTGGTGTCAGCCATGAACTGCATTAAATAATCACGCGCGGCTTGCGGCGGATGATGTTCAACATTATTGCGCGAAAGCGTTAGCGATTGCGACGGGCATTTATAGGCGCATACGCCACATCCTATACAGCGTTCGGAATTAAGCTCGACAACTTGGCCGGCCTTATTGGTCAGCTCACGGGGCCTGCCATCCTTGCTGGTAACCGCGGTCTTACGTCCCTTAACCGACGGCGCATCCTGTAAATGCAGGGCTTCCATTGGGCAGCGCTTGACGCATAAACCACAGCCTGTGCAGGTGGATTGGTTTACCGTGACGCGGAAGTTTGAGGGAGTCAAGCTGCCGGCATGTCCATACTTCTTCATGGCCAAAAACCACATGCAGCTGTCACGGTCACAGCCGCAGATGGTATCGGGTTTCTCCTGATGGTTGGAGATGCCGTGGATAAGCCCCAATTCAGCAGAACGTTTGAGTATCTCCTCCGTTTCCTGACGGGTAATTTCCCTACCCATACCATTTTCTACTATATAGTGTCCCAGTTTATCAAAATGCAGACAGACCTCGGTAGGGTACTGGCTAGCCGGTGCGTCCGGATCAAGGTTGTTGGAATGCCGGCAGGGACAGTGGCTCACGGTGAAATACTCGACTTTATCCAGTATCTTGCGCACTTCTTCATAGGGCAGTACGCCGGTGTTATCCTCGATCGTTGCCTCTATTGGCAATACCCGCAAGCCTTTTTCTTTAACGTTCTGCCAGGGTGACAATGCCCCATCGGTCAGATATTTGTGTTGAAGGGGCCCTACGCGCAGGTTATACTCGTCGCGCCGACCGGGCCAACCGAAAGTGCGGGCGATGAAAAAGATGTCGTTTAAGGCGTAGCGTTCTCTGTTCTCTTTGACCTGTTTATAGACAAGCCCCTTGGAGGACAGCGCATCGAGTTTCGGGCGAAGCACATCAACGTTGGTTCCGGTTAAATCCGAAAGTTCCGCCAGTGTCTTCGGCATAAAAGGCATGCCGTTGAGGAGTATTGCCTCTTCAGGTGTGTAACGTGCGGCTACATATGGCAACAGGACATCTGCATCCGGCACGCCATACCAACTCTGTTTGAGCCATTCAATGAGTTTGGCATAAGTTGTTCGTTCCTGTTCTGTCATCGGTTTTTGATTGTTGTCCATAATGCTACTCCTTTCCTAATCTCTATTTTGAAAATATTTTGTTTTCGCAGATATCGAAGCGTTCTATCAACTTACCTGCCCACAGAAAAGTGCCCCGCCATGACGGTCCCGTAGAACTGGGTATTGACGCCATCAATATTCGTTTCGATCACTCCGACGGATTCAGTCGAGGAGGCCGTTACTATAGCCTCTTCACCGATCATGACCCGAAGCGCGTTCGGGATGCCGAAATCGCACTTGCCTGCGCCGTAGCTGATACTCTCGATGGTCATCGCGGGTAATGGCCCGAATCCCGTGGCAATTTCCCGGATGATTGCCGCACCGGTCGGTGTGACCAGTTCTCCTTCGATGTCCAGTTTTCTCCAGGGAATACCGCGCAGAATCTCGGCGGTGGCGGGCGCGGGTAGAGGGAAGACACCGTGGGAACCTCTCGCATAGCCATAAAAGGTGGGCATCGGACTGGCGATGACCTTCGGCCAACCGAGCGTCTCAAGACAGATGGCCGTACCGACGATGTCGATGATGGCATCCACCGCCCCCACCTCGTGGAAGTGAACTTCTTCCGGTGATCTGCCATGTACCTTGCCTTCGGCCTCCGCTAGCCTCTGGAAGATTCGTTCAGCCGTCAGTTTTATGCCATCCGAGAGCTCCGCGTCGCGGATAATTTTCAGAATATCCTTCAACCTCCGGTGATGGTGATGATGGTCATCAAGAAGCACGTGGACATCCGTCGCCTCGATCATGCCGGCCATCTTTTTTCCGACCTCGATTCGATAACCGTCGAGGCCGAGACCGGCGAGACTTTTCCGGAGTCTCTCAGGGTCTGCACCCGCGCCTATGAGCGCTCCGAGCGTCATATCGCCACTGATGCCGGCAAAACAGTCGAAATAAGCTATTTTCATCTATTCACCAGGTGTGCGAAGTATCCTGCCCCGAAGCCGTTGTCGATATTCATCACGGCAACGCCGGCTGCGCAGGAGTTTAGCATCGCCAGTAGTGCGGAGAGTCCTCCGAAGCTTGCACCGTAGCCCACACTCGTCGGTACGGCAATCACAGGGCAGGAGACCATTCCCCCGACAACACTGGGAAGTGCCCCCTCCATTCCGGCCACAACGATCAGCACGTTCGCCTGCATGATCCTCTCCCGCTGGTCGAGTAGCCGGTGCAGACCAGCAACCCCGACATCATAGGAACGTTCGACCCAGCTGCCCATCGACTCCGCCGTAACCGCTGCCTCCTCCGCCACAGAAATATCGGCTGTCCCCGCGCAAAGTACCATCACGTACTTTGCGTTTTCGGCTGTCCCGTCTGTCCCCTCCCCGGGTCGGGCAACAACCAGGATCCGTGCGTCGCCGTGGTAGGTGCATCCCGCGACCGCCCCGGCGATTTTCTCGGCGACGTCTGGCGGCACACGGGTTGCAAGGACCTTTGCGTGGTTTGCTGCAAGTCGTTTGACAATCTCAACACTCTGCTGGCAGGTCTTTCCCTGGCAGAAGACCACTTCCGGAAAACCGGTGCGAATTCCACGGTGCAGATCGAGCTTAGCGCAGCCGATATCGTCGTAGGGCAATGTGCGCAGGCTGTCTAAAGCCTGATCAACCTGCATTTCGCCAGACTTTACTTCTTCGAGGAGCCTTTTGAGCCGGTGGGTATCCATCTATCTTGCCTTCTCCTTGTCTATTAACGCGTTCATGCATCCCGTCGTCCGGTAGCTGGTCATGTCCAGCGTGGTATAGAGATACTTCAATTCCTTGAACTTATCGGCAACCTGCCGCCGGAATATCCGATCACCACGCCACCCATCTCACTTAGCAGCGCGCGGAGCTTTTCTAATTTTGAATCTATAGTTGCCATAACACCTTTCTCGATCATGAAATTCCCTGCCGGTTTTGCCACTTCATAAAGAGAATACTCTTTCAGCATTGAGGTGACATATCTTCGCTTTATCCTGATCGTTTATGGGCACATTATCTATGAAACTGACTGCTTTCCCGGCATCCTCCAACGGGTAGTCGGTGGCAAAAAGAATTCTATCGGAGCCCAGGATAGATATGGTCGCTATGAGCGTTGCCGGGTCTTCATTCATCCCACTCGTAGTAACGAGGAAATTATCTCTGAAATACTGTCCGGGCAGCTTTTTCAGTTTTTTAACGAAGAAGGGCAAAGCCGACCACCTATTATCTATACGGGCGAGTACAAAAGGTATAGTCTCCCCTAGATGACCAAGAATGATCTTCAGTCTTGGGAACTCATCGAATAGCCCACTCAGAATGAGACGTAAGGAATGCAAACCAGCCTCCGCACCGAACCCCCACATTGCGCTATCCAACATCGGATATCCGATGAAAGGTTTCATCATATCCGGCGAAGGACTTCTCGGGTGAAGGTATATGGGTACGTTTAACTTCTGTGCCCGTTCAAAAATCACCCAGTACTTCTTGTCATCGAGGTACTCGCCCTTCGTGTGCGAATTGATGCCTGCACCCTTGAACCCGAGGTCTTTGACAGCCCTTTCCAATTCATCTGCTGCCTGTTTTGGGTCCTGCGGTGCAAGACAAGCGAAGCCCGCGAATCTTTTCGGATGGTCCTTGACAGCCGCGGCTAGCCTGTTATTATAGTCCCTGGCTAGTCTTGTCGCGGTAGCTGCTTCAAACACCTGGACTCCCGGGGACAGGAGTGAAAGAACCTGCATGTCGATGCCGCACTTATCCATCTCCTCCAATCGCCCCTCACCAAGATCGTAGAGTTTTTCTATCTGCGGAGGTTGTAAGAACAAGTAAGGGAGAAATGGCACGTCTGCGAGTATGTACTTTTCCTCCTGCACAACCTCGGTCATCGGGTACTGCTGTTTATATATGGACAACAAATAGTTGATGTGATCGGTAGTTGAGAAATGTTCCTCCACACAGATTTTCCTGAAAGGCTTTTTTCCCGTTGGTTTTTGAGCCATCCCTTTACCGGGAAATCCAAGAGATGCTGCTGCCATTGATAGCCCCGCCAGTTTGATTAAGGTACGTCTGTTCACTTTTTCCATAAGACCCTCCTTGTATGAATTAAATTCAGACTGCTCAATACTTGTTTATGCTAATCAATAATATACATGAAAAGTAGAGCCCGACTGCCGCCGGCAAACACTGGGAGTAATTCTTTCACCGATCGGACACGTAAAGTGTGGCAAAATATTTATTTAAGGCTCAAAGGAAAGATACTGCCATTTTCCGCAATGTCCACAGGTCCTTTGTATATAGCACCAATGCCTTTTAGGTACAGTGGCTCAGTAATAAGCGTTCTCACAAGTCCAGCGCTTATTCCTCCGATGTGTGTCAATACAAGATGTTTGGTTTTTGATTCGGCTGCTGTAGTGGCAGCCTGAAGAGTGCTCATATGATAGCCTGTAATTTTAGCAGCATGATCTCTAAAAATAGCCATAGCTGGATCTTCGGGCAACTTTTTGGCGACCTCAAAAACCTTGTTCATAATATGGCTGCTATAAGCTTCACATACGAGAATATCACTTCCCTGCGCGTGTCGCGTCAAATTATTGCTTTTCGTAGTATCTCCGCTGATAACTACAGTGCGCCCCCTATACTCGATCCGGTAGCCGTATGCAGGGACAACCGGCCTATGATCTACATTGAAAGCATAGATTTTTAACCCCTCGGCGTTTTCATACACCAGTAACATCTTCTGACTATCGTCTTTTATTTGTATTTCACTGGCGACGGGTAGTGCATTACTCAAAGATCCATCCGCGTCTCCCACTATTTGACGGATACGTTTATCTGCAGAAAAAGCATGACTGAAGCCATCAATTACTTTAGTAGTACCCGGGGGGCCATAAACCTTTAATTCGTTCTGCCGGCCGAATATAAAAGTGGTGTTGGCAACACTACCTATGCCGCCCACATGATCTGAATGCAAATGTGTAACAAATATGGCCTTCAGACTAGATAGAGGAAGTCCCTGCAATACCGCTGCCACAGCATTGCCATCACCCGCATCGAACAGAAAAAGATCACCCCCCGCAATTATGGCAGTACAGGATTGCGTACGCCCTATTTCTGCATGCGGCACGCCTGTTCCAACCGTAACAACATAGAGCATATCTTTTTTCCAACGTTCAGCCTGATTTTGATGAACAACCTTAATCATCGCCTGTTCGGATATCACATCCCGAATGTAAGGAAATGAAATAACTAAAATACTGACTAAAGATAACGATACAATACCGAAAGCAATCCATCTTTTTTTCATTCTATCCTCCAATAATCAAGCAGGCTCAACTGCAATTAATCTGTCTTTCTCTTTAGCTGCCTTATAATCATGATTAAAAAATTTTGCTGCCAGGAGATATCCGAGCGAACCGATAAAAGCAATTGCGCTCATGATCAAACAAGCTGTCTGCAGATTCAGCACATCAGAAAATACACCGGTTAGCCATGGTCCCCAAAGTCCACCGAGTACATACTGGCTAATGACATATATGCCATAGGAACTTCCCCTTTCGTAAGAGGGCACGATTTCTTGCGTAGCGGTCATCTGTGGAGCCATAAGCATGAATGAGAAAAAGGCACCGGCGAAGAAAAACGGGATCTGATTGGTGAGCATTCCGGTCGCATAGAAAAAAACTGATAAAGCTGCAACTATGTAACAAAGAACCATTTTATATGCCGGGTTCCTAAGCGCGACGCGATCTGATATTACGCCTCCCAAAGGCCCGCCTATCAAAGCTAGGATCGCCATGGCTGCGTTCATAGTGCCTGCCATGCCTACACTCATTCCCATGTACCTGACAAAATATGTCACCTGCCAATATATCATTGACATCAGAAACAGGTTTAAAATACCAAATGATGTATAGAGCGAGATTAATGTTTTATTCTTCAGAAGGTCTTTAAAGGTTACCCAAAAAGTTTTTCCCGGGACACTGCCAATTTCGTTGTTACGGGATTTGTTTTTGTAGTCAGGAATGAACCAGGCCAGAATGCCAAGAACAATACCGGGGATGGCTACGACCATAAATGCCTGCCGCCATCCGAAAAAGAGTCCGGGGTGACATTGAGAATCCCGAAGAGAATGACCCTTCGGGGAGGCAGGTCCCAAACAATATTTCTGAAGGAAAAGATCATGCGACGCCGGCGCCCATCGCCGCAGCCGGGGGGGAGAAATGCAATCCCAAACGATCTTCGTGAGTGGTTTCGGGATTGATTTCGGAAGCGCGCACGCCCTCGATGAATGCCCTCGTGACCTCCGCCCTCCTCCAGTTCTCCC
>JBAXON010000146.1:0-7931 GCA_037133255.1 Deltaproteobacteria bacterium | reverse complement strand
GGAGCGCTGGGAGCTAAGGAGCCTCTGGGCAAAATGTTTCGTATCCTGGGCATATCGGTAGAAGATCTCTTTTACCGCATGGAACAAGGAGGCATAATTGACCGTTATATTTTTGATGATTTTATTTTTGATCTGCCAGTAAGCATGGATGCTTTTGAAAGAAGTTTGAGAAGTGCTTTCCCCGCGGATGTTGCGGCGCTGGATGTAATTATGAAAAATTTACGTGAGATTGCCGGGCAAATGCTGGAGACGGCATTTCTGCTTAATCAGGGAGATCCCTTTCAAAATATGGATTTCTTCCAGCCAATGGGCGATCTTTTGGATAAACTTCAAGCTTCCGCCGGTTTGCGGGCGGTACTGGCCGTGCCCTGCCAGCTAATCGGTGTTGAGTTAGCCCAGTGTCCGGTAATTTTTCATCACATGGTTTTGGCCGGCTATTTATTTTCTTCGTGGAGATTAAAGAAAAGCGGCAGCAAAATGGCTGAGATTTTTACGCGGCGTTTTGACGAGCTGGGAGGAAAACTTATTGTCAATGATGGCTGCGAAAAAATAATATTGGATGAGGGGAAAGTAACCGGGGTAAAGCTGAACTCAGGAATCGTACTTGCGGCGGATGCAGTTATTGCCACGGTACATCCAAAAACATTGCTTGGATTGCTTGCGCCGGATGCATTGAAAAGCTCTTACAGGCAGCGTATTGTGAACCTGAAAGAAACAGAAGGAGTCCTTGCTGTTCAGATCAGCGTTGATGCCTCCGCGCATTGCGAGATTAATCACAATATTTACCGCCTTCAGACCGACGAAAAAGGAATGATTAAGGATGGGATATTTTATCAGTTGCGGAAAGGCAATGATAAAGGCTCAAATTTAGTTTCCATCATCACCAGATCCCTTTATAGCGATTGGAGCAAGTGGGAAAATACTCTTTCCGGCAGGCGGGGCAAAGACTATGAAGAAAAAAAACAAAACCTTGGGCAAGAACTTTTGCAAAAAGCTAATGTGATATTCGGCCCTCTGAAAAACGCTAAGATACTGGATGTTTTTACGCCTTTGACCCTGCGTGATTATGGAAATTGTCCGGAAGGGTCATGTTACGGTGTAATGCGCTCGTCAGGTCAGTTGCTCAAAGTTGCCTCCTTAAGTAGAGTACCCATACCCGGTTTATTTCTCGCAGGTCAAAACGCTATGGCACCGGGAGTACTAGGCACTATTCTCGGTTCCTTTAACGCGGCAAGACAAATTATCGGAGCGGAGCTTTTTGACAAGGATTTTAATTGAGAAGCGTAATGCTTGCCGCAGCAAGAATTTTGTGCTAGTTTCTATAATCAAATTCAGGGAGTTTAAATCAAGCAATGACACGTCAAGAGATTGAAAAGGAAGTTAAAAATATTTTCCAGCGGGAGTTTGAAGTTGAAAATCCCGAGATGGATGCGGATTTAAGAGAAACGTACGCTTTTGACAGTATTGACGCAATCGAGCTTTTATTGGGAATAGAAAAATTTTTAGGTTCGGAACTTACTCAGGAAGAAAAAAAACAAGCAATGGATATTCGCACGATAAACCAGATTTGCGATTATGTGGAAAAACTTGCCGCAACAAGAAAAGATGCGCCGGGAGAAAAATCACGGGTATAAACCCCGAAGCAAAATGCGGATCATTATACCCATGCTATGCAGGATAATTCGACTAGCAAACTTCAATGCGTCGGAGATAACCTTTATGTTGCTGCGCTTTTGAAGTTTGAGTCTCATTACCCTCCGCTTTGCGGGATTGTTCCACTTACCAATTCCGTTAAGCTACACTTTATGAATTGGAGTTTCACAATAATTTATGGAACGTAGGGTCGTAATTACTGCTTGCTCGGCGATAACGCCAATCGGCCACGGCAAAGATCAGATTGTCGAAAGCCTACAAAAGGGCATCTCCGGCATTAAAACATTGCGTGAAGATCAATTGATCAGCCGTTTCATCCACTCTAAAGTTTACGGAACGGTAGATTATCCTATTGAATATGATTTTAAAAGGCAGTACCGCAAAACAATGGGCCCTGTGGCCTATTATGCCTGCCAGGTGGCCAAGGAAGTTCTGGAACAATCAGGCCTGACTCAGGATTTTATAACATCCGGAAATATGGGGGTTGCTTTTGGTTCCATTCACGGTTCTCCTACCGTACAGCGTGATATTTATAAGGTGTTTTTTGAAGCTAAGGATAAAACCTCATATCAGAGCATCGGTGCTGTTGATTACTTGAAATCAATGGTGCACACAACCGCCGTCAATATAACTAAGATGTTCGGCATCACCGGCAGGGTCATCGCTTCGGGAACTGCGTGTACCACAAGCAGCCAGTCAATCGGTTATGGCTATGAAGCCGTCAAATACGGCTTGCAGGATGCCATGCTGTGCGGCGGCGCTGATGAATACGATACGATTACTGTTGCCGTTTTCGATAATTTACTGGCCTGCTCCACAGCTTTTAATTCCGAACCACACCGCACACCGCGTCCCTTTGATAATTTGCGCGACGGTCTTGTGGTAGCCGAAGGCGCAGGCGCTGTAATGCTGGAAGAATATGAGTTTGCCAAAAAACGCGGCGCTAACATTCTGGCCGAAGTCATTGGCTTTGCCTGCAACAACAATGGCGGCGATTTGATTTTGCCTAATCTGGAGGGCATAACAAAGACGCTCAAGC
The DNA here is from genome assembly GCA_037133255.1 of Deltaproteobacteria bacterium. Classification (GTDB taxonomy): domain Bacteria; phylum Desulfobacterota; class Syntrophia; order Syntrophales; family Smithellaceae; genus FEN-1160. The sequence continues at coordinate 5,239 of JBAXON010000146.1, read as the reverse complement.
TTGGTCTTCAAAACGCAAAGATTAACTCCTCCGATGTAGATTTAGTCAGTGCTCACGCCACTGCCACGAAGATGGGTGATATTATTGAAGCGCAGGCAATTCACGCTGCTTTCGGGAATAATCCCTATGTTGTAGCCTTAAAGAGTTACCTTGGGCACACCATGGCCGCTTGTGGTGCCATTGAAACTATTCTATCTGTTTATATGATGCAGGATGGATTTATCGCGCCAACGATTAATCTGGAAGAAATTGATGAGCGTTGTGCCATGATTAAACATGTGCAAAAAATTCTGCAAGAGCCTGCGAAAACCACGGCCATACAGAATTTCGCTTTTGGTGGTGTCAATACCATCCTGCTGATAAAGAAATTTTCCTGAGATCACGGACATGAACCCCGAAGAAAACTGATGTGTATCATTTATAGTCCCACTTAGCTTCGCACGTGGGATAATTCAACTTACAGATATTACTACGCTGTGCTTGTAATATCAGAGTTTCATTAAATTGGAGTTTCACGATCAAAATGTCCCCAATAAAAATATTTCAAAATGCATCTGCTTTGCTCATTACTTTACTCATTTGGGCATATTTTCTTCTCGGCTCTACGGTATTTTTCCTTTTCTTTCATCTGCCGGCGTATTTATTTTCGAAAAATCGTGCTCGGTCTTTTCAGAATTTAAACCACATTAATATGAAGATTTTTTTTGCGTTAACGCGTTTTCTGATACCCAGCACAAAATTTAAAATCCAAAAGGAAATTCGGCAAATTAAATCATCGGTTATTGTTTGCAATCACCTGTCTTATCTTGATCCTATTTTGCTCATTTCACTTTTTAAGCGGAATTGCACTATCGTAAAAAGCACTTTTTTTCGAGTTCCTTTTTTTGGGTGGCTATTAAGAAATTCATGCTCTATGCCTTCAGAATCCAATGAATTGATGGGTCAGGCAATGGTCGAAAATCTGGAATACATCAAAAAGCATTTGGCGGCAGGCGGCAACTTTTTTGTTTTTCCGGAAGGGACAAGAAGCCGTGATGGAAGGCTTGCCCCTTTCAATAAAGGTGTATTCAGCATCGCTCGTTACTGTAATGCCCCCTTGAAGCTGGTCTATATTAAGAATACAAATAAATTATATCAGCCCGGGACTTTTTTGTTTAATGCTCATGATCATATTGAAATTGAGCTAGAATTGATCGGGTCTTTGAAGCCGGACTACAAGAGCGATAATTTTTCCATTTCCGCGGTATCAGATGAGGCGAGAATTATTTTCGAGCAAAGAATTGCCCGAAGCTGAATGAAGTTAATACGGGCACTTCTTCCTGCTGTACGTAACAAAATATCAACCTCGAAGAAAATGCAGGATTTTAATCCGTAATAAGCACAATTCAAGCCCAACAAACATCAACAGCACAAATTTTGCGGTCTATATTTCCTGTGATCTTTATTCCATCTTTATTTCATTGACATGCAGGTCTTTTGCTCTTATAGTTCCTGATAATAAAAGAGAATTGTTGTCGAGTCATCGTTTAAGTGGATGTGTGACCAAAAAGTAATATCTATCTGGACGCTAAGCCAATACCTTCCAGGCAAGCTTTATCGGTTTCCAGTACTTCTGTTTCAAGTGTTACAGTTCATGCCCTGTGGGCAGACAAACAATTTGACATGAAGGAGGCTTTATGAAATTTGGAAAAATTAATATCGTTGTTGGAGCAGTTGGGCTATTACTCGCGGCAATTGGTGGAATGGTCCTGGGGCTAACTTTCGATAAACAGGCGATCAAAGATGGATATCATTCGCTTAGCACGGTTCGTTTTTATTTTCGTGACGCACATTCCCATGGGATGCTTTTGTGTTTATACAACCTGTTTTTCGGTTTAATTATCGACCGGATGTCATTTTCGGATAAAATCAAAAAGTTTGGCTCTTATATGGCTGCCTGTTCGCTCATCCTTCCAATAAGCCTGCTGGCAAAAGCATTTGCAGGGGCACCGGCCGATTTCCCTCCCTTTGGCATACTGGGTGCAATTGCTTTTGTAGTTTCAATTTGTATTCTTTTATCCGGAATCAAAAAAGCAGTTTAATATATTTATTTCAAGAGCACATGTTACAAATTGTAAACAGCTTTCTGGAATGTTTCCTTGATGACGATCATCAATTATGCGAGATTACAATTGGCTATCAGTAATTCTGTGTCGATTGATGAATGACGACAGAACTGATTACAAACTATCGAATGGAGGAAGAAATATGTTACTTTTTCCTCAGGAAGGGAAACAACGATAATGGAAGGTTGGACAGAGGAGGAGATAAAGGATAAGAACCTGATGGCGCCATGTGGCCTGTATTGCGGGGCCTGCGGGGTCTATATTGCGACGAGAGACAAGAACGAAAAATTCAAGGAGGTCATGGGCAACCTTTATGGGACAAAGGCGGAAGACACGGAATGTTATGGCTGCATGCAATCAGAACCGGCAAAGAAGCTCTACGGATATTGTGCCATGTGCGCAATCAGAAATTGTGTCCGCGGTAAAGGTTATTACTCCTGCCATCAATGCGACCAATGGCCTTGCAATATGATAGAAAATTTTGGCTTGGCTACTGGTGTACGAGTAATGAAAAGGACGATCCCCTTATGGCGCGCCAAGGTAGCCGAGCTCGGCGATGAGAAGGGCAGCGTGGAATGGGCCCGATCGGAGTTAAATCGCTATCACTGCCCTGTCTGCAAAAAAGCTCTCTTCCGGGGAGCAAAGCGCTGCCGGGCATGTAAGGAGGATGTTGCCAAAGTTCTTGACGGGACACTATAAATTAATCCGGTTGCTACGAATGTCTTCCTGCTAATACTCATTTTTCAAATTACTAATTTTATGCTAGATTGCAATCGGTAATCGTAAGAATCTTTCTTCATTAAAAGCATTATAATGTTTTTCACTACAGAATACTAAGGAGGGCGTCATGCGTAAATGGATTATTGGGATATTGGTAGTACTGGCAGCTACAGGCGGCATACTCTGGGCGACGGCTGACAAGGATATGCGCAGGCTGGTTTCCCATATACCTACCGACAGGGATGTCCTTTTCTGGTCAATCCCGCAGCGCGATGCTGCTTTTCGCACAATGGACCGGATTCCTTTCCTTATCAAATCCCGGGTCATTTCTGCTGATAAAAACGTTTATCCTCTGCCGAAGGGAGCGCCACTTGATGTTGGTATCGATGTCGATGCCTATATGAAGGACCAGCGCACTGCCGGATTGGTGATCATTCAAGACGGCAAAATCCGTTTCGAAAAATATGGACTCGACTTCAGTGGCGATGGACGCTGGACAAGCTTCTCGGTTGCGAAATCATTCACCTCGACATTGGTCGGTGCGGCAATCAAGGACGGCTATATCAAGAGCATCGACGACAAGGTGTCGGACTACATTCCCGACCTCAAAGGGTCTGTCTATGATGATGTCACGATCAGGCAGCTGCTGACAATGACATCGGGTGTGAAGTGGAATGAGGATTATGCTGACCCCAAATCGGACGTCGCTTTGTTCAACGCGCACAAGGCCGAGTCGGGAGTCGATGTGACTGTCAGCTATATGCGCAAATTGAAGCGCGAAGTGCCACCTGGCACAAAATGGGTTTACAAGACCGGTGAGACCAATTTGATCGGGGTACTGGTCAGTTCGGCAACCAAGAAGAACTTGTCCGACTATCTGGCGGAGAAGGTCTGGCGACCTTTTGGCATGGAGCAGAATGCAAGTTGGCTATTGGGATCCACCGGTCATGAAATCAGCGGTTGCTGCATGCAGGCATCAACCCGTGACTTTGCGCGCTTCGGTCTATTCATGCTGGGTGGCGGCATGGCAGCAGGCAAGTCGGTTTTGGCCGACGGCTGGATCTCTGCGGCAACGACGAAGCAGGCCGATATCGATCAGGCCGAATTTGGCTATGGCTATCAATGGTGGACCAGAAATGATGGCAGCTATGCAGCGAGGGGGATTTTTGGTCAGGGCATCTTCATCGACCCCAAGCGGAAACTGATTGTCGCGTCAAACAGCAACTGGCCGCAAGCCACTGATCGTCAGGGTGGTGATCAGGGTGAGAAGAGCGTTGTGTTCTTCAAGCAAGTGCAGCTGGCGATTGATAACGAGGCAAAAGTCATAAAATAGTTGTAGCGAGTCGATGACTGGCGAAGCCTTACCGCACTTCTGACCTGTGTCGGTTACTCTCTTTCATCTAGAGTAATCAATATTTGTTACAAAGATTTGTTACTGCAACTTTGCAGGTGGGAAAAGCAACATGCCTTCCTTGTAATCAGCAGACAGTATAAGTAAAGAAAAGTTGATGATTTTAGCTGGCATAAAGCATCAGATGGTCCTAAATTAGTATTGGCTTTATGCTTTAGAAAAGAGTATTTATAAAACAATATCCTTAAATATCGTCTTCGACCGACTATACACTTGCGCGGTGCAGGCGGAGTTGCTTTTGTGGCATAAGACTAATAATCAGAAAAGGCAAGACCATGAATAAGAAAGAGACTCTTTTAGACCAGGTAGGCGATTTACGCGAAAAGGCAGAAAAGAGCGCCGGGGAAAAAACAGACCAAACTCAGGGGGAAGAGGATACCCTACGGGAATCTCATTTCCTGCTGGAACAGCGTGTGGCAGAACTAAAAGCGCAATTGCATCAGGAAATTGCAACACGTAAAAAATCGCAAGCGGCTCTGCGGGAAAGTGAGGAAAACTTCTATTCCTTTTTCAACATACCCATAAATTATGGGACAGGAAAGGAATATTCCTTGGAAAAGATTCTTTTGGTTGATGATGAGCAGAGTGTCCTGGATGCCTTTTCCCGTCAACTTCACAAAAAATACAATATGGAAACTGCCTTGAGCGGTCGCGAAGGCATGGCGAAAATAGCAGACAGCGGTCCATTTGCCGTTATCATAGCAGACATGCGGATGCCAGTCATGGATGGCATCACATTTCTGAGGGAAGTGCGGCAGGCGACGCCGGAGAGTGTCCGCATGATGCTGACCGGAAATCCAGATCAGCATACAGCTATAGAAGCTATCAAACACGGGGCAATTTTCCGCTTTCTTGCAAAACCTTGTTCCCCGGAAAACTTAGAGGAGGCCTTGGATGCAGGGCTTGCGCAATATCGGCTTATCGCGGGAGAAAAGGAACTGCTGAAAAGAATCAAACTGCAGGCCAGCTTGATCATGTCCATGCTCGATTCCATCCCCGACAT
>JBAXON010000145.1:0-7963 GCA_037133255.1 Deltaproteobacteria bacterium | reverse complement strand
AATCTATATCAGTTTTTTTTGTTTTTCCAGAGCGTAATTTGGCAATATTATTTTGCTGAATATCATACCATTTTTTCATCACCATATTTTTAAATTGTGTAATTTCATAATATAGCAGGAGGTTATGCGATGGTGCGTAGCACACCGCGGGTTTTAATTGTTGCGGCCCAGGCATTGAGGCGAAGTTCGGGGTTTGGCGTCACTATGGCCAACCTTTTGCAAGATTATCCGGTTGGTTATTTACGGCAAATATACATGGATGTGATCGAACCCGATTCGCAGATGTGCGGGGGCGTCTGGCGACTGGGAATCGAAAATGTTCCCGGGGATCGTTTTGTTCGCCCTTTATTAAACCGTCTCGGGTTGGTGGTGGGTCGGGCGGGCGCTTCCATACCTAGCAGCGCACCATCAGACTCGGTGCCCGTAAGCGGAACAATGCTGCGATTACGATCCTTGTTACGGGCGCATGCCGACCTGGTACCCTTACGTATTGATCCAAACCTTGAACGATGGGTGCACGAATTTAAACCTGATGTGATCCTGACCATACTAGGCAACATTCGTATGAGCCGGTTAGCGGTTTCATTAAGCGAACGTATGGATTGTCCAATGCTGATCTATTTTCTGGATGATTGGCCGTTGACACACTATGCCGACACTTGTATGAATTGGATACCAAAACGAAAATTGCGATGCGTGGTAAGGAAGGCTGTTGAACGATCTCCATTGCTATTGTGCATAAGCGAAGATATGGCGGTGGAGTATTGCAGCCGGTATAAGCGCCGGTGCGAGGCCTTTGTGAACTGCGCCGAGTTGGGGGATTATGTGCCGGCGGTCGCTCGGAATGTCGGCGTTATTCGATTTGCTTATGTCGGAGGCTTGCATCTGGAACGATGGCGTAACTTAGTGGATCTTGGGGTGGTGCTGCGCAACATGTCCGTGGCAGATGGAAACACACGCATCGAGTTGGTCGTTCATGCCCCGGCGTCAGATATCAGTCGCTTTGGCAATAATCTAGTAGAGGCCGGCATTGTGCTGGGAAAATCCCTGTCAGCCGAAGAGGTGCCGGGCGTACTTCTCGAAGCGGATGTGCTTGTGCATGTGGAGTCGTTTCTGCCGGAGGTCATCGGTTTCTGCCGGTTGTCGCTATCAACGAAGATACCCCAGTATCTGGCCGCCGGTCGTCCGATACTGGGGTATGGCCCTGCCCTTCTCACCTCGAACAGGTATATTGAAAAGCACTATGCTGGCCTTGTCGTGGGGATGCAGGATCATGACTGTTTAATGGATGCGATATCCCGGCTGCGGGACGATGGGAAACTGAGGCTACGTATGGGAATGAACGCTTGGAATGCAGCCCACAGTTACCACGACGCCGGACGCCAGCGCAAACGTTTCCGAAAAATTATAACTGAAGTCGCCTGTGCCTTGAAACCGGGAATAATTTTGGCACGGCAAGGTACCGAACTTGAGAAATAAAGGAGATTTGAAGTGGAGCAGGAAAACTCAACGAAGGAAAAAGAAGTGAATATAAACAAAGCAACAACTAACACTCGATCGACCTCATCGCCGCAGATGCTTCGTGTGGCCGTCGTTGGAGGAGGTGGATTCGTTGGTTCCCGCTTAATTGCTCTGGGTCGAATTGAGACACCATTTACCATGATTCCGGTATTACGGAGCTTTCGGGGATTGGGCAGGCTCGGTCCAGACGGAGAAGGGGCCGTTATCATTGAAACCAGGGATCTTGCGGCCCTTACGGCGGCGCTCAGGGGATGCGAGGCGGTAGTCAACGCTACCAGCGGCGATGTACTCCACATCGAGGAAGACACTAAGACGATTGTCAAAGCATGCCGTAATGCTGGCGTCAAGCGATTGATTCACATAAGTTCCACTATAGTGTTTGGCCGTGTAGCGGATTCGAAGATCGATGACGATTCTCCCACAAACATGCATGCTTGGAATCTTTATGCGCGGAACAAAGCCCGGGCGGAAGCCTGGTTGCACACGCAGATGGGGGGCGGTTCTCTGCAAATTGTTGTTTTGCGCCCCGGTTTGATCTGGGGCCCAGGCTCGATGTGGGCGCGCATGGTGGGCGAGCAATTATGGCAGGGCAACGCGATCCTTTCCAACAACGGACGGGGCATTGCCAATCTTGTCTATGTGGATAATCTGGTTCGAATGATACTGACTGTTGTTGGGAAACGTCTCGGGCAGAGCGGATTTTACAACGTTGCCGATTGCGAAACCGTGACGTGGTGCGAATGGTACCGGGCGCTGGCAGGTCGGCTTGGATATCCAATCTCTGACGTCCGTTTGTCACCCTCCTCCCGTTTGCATCTATCACCTGCACTTGTGATCGAATGGTGTTCCAATCGCGGCCGGTTGATGAGATGGGCTAAGCAAATGCCTAAAGGACTGTTGGATATCGTCAAGAGAATCCTCCGCAGCATGGCGCCGAGCCGACCTGTGCCGTTCAGACAACTGATCGGTGGGTCGCAAATACCGCTTCGGCTTTCGCGATCGATCTTAGACATCCAGAATACCGCCCATCGCCTACCAACTGAAAAGTTCCAGCGCGACTTCGGTCCTCTCAAACTGATTTCTTTTGAACAGGCGACGGAAACAACGGGCATTTGGCTGCGTTGTGTCGGCTTCGCCATGGCTGAAAACGAGCAACGAGGGCACGGTGTGCTTACGGAAATAAAACCGCAAAATAGGCAAGAGTCTTATGAATGCGACAGTGCGCTTCCTACCTGCACGCAAAAAACCGTTTCTTCCGGCAGTGAAGAACGCCGCGCCGCCAGCACCGACATCACGCCAGGGGTTGTGCAAACGCCGCAAACCATGAGCCCAACCGTAAAGGCATCCAACAAGGCCGTCAGTACCGTTGTCATTGGCTATGGCGCGATAACAGATGGCGTGTATCGCGCCTGCCTGTCCCGGCTGGAGCAGTGCGGTCACATTGAAGTAGTCGGTATTGTCGAACCCAATCCAGAACGCCTTGATCAGGGGAAACGCTGGTTCCCCAAAGCCCGGGCATTGGAAAATGTTTCATCCTGCTTCGCCCAACTTACTAACGTGGAACTTACCGTGATCACAACGCCACCGCCACTGCATTGTGAACATGCCGTGGCGGCCTTCGAAAACGGAAGCCATGTGCTTACCGAAAAACCGCTGGCTTCGTCGGTGAAAAGCGGACGCGAAATGGTAGAAGCGGCAACGAGTCTCCAAAGAGTGCTGGCGGTCGGCATGCCGCGACGATTCTATTCGGCGTTGCATGAGGCACGTCGACGCTTGGTTGCCGGTGAACTTGGCGATTCTATACGTTTTGACTACCGCGAAGGTGGCGTCTATTCCTGGCCAGTGGCCACACCGGCGCCCTTCCGCCGTGAAACAAGTGGAGGCGGTGTGCTTCTGGACAAAGGCGCCCACGCTATAGACGCGTTGATCTTTCTTTTCGGCTCTGGAGAGGTGGTCGCTTCCACCGACGACGGAACCGACAACGGCGTCGAGAGCAATGCTGTTGTCCAATTGGCCATGGAGAGAGGTACCGGCACGCTGCAAATGAGTTGGGATATGGAGCTAAACAGCGGCCTTAATGTGGTCGGGAACGGGGGTGAACTCTGGATGCCCATCGGCCCCCTGGATTGCCTTTATGCACGACGCAATTCGTCAAAAGAATGGCAGTTGGTGCCGATGTGTGACGACTGGCCAATTGATATGCAGCTCAGTGGCGGACGGCGCGGGATTCCGGTGGGGTATCATGAGTGTTTCACGTTCCAGCTTATTCAGATGTTACGCGCTATACGCTTTTCCGAACCGCCAGCGGTAAGCGGCGCAGAAGCGTTGATCTCACTAGGTTTGATTGAGTCTGCCTATGCCAAAGCCACCCCTTTAGCCAAGCCGTGGCGGTCAGAGATTGAGCAGGCGGTCACGACGTCGCGGCATTGGCACCGCAGCGCGAAGGACGGTCAACAAAAAGGTCTTCAGGATACTGAGTGCGGCGCGACTGTTTGAAAACGATGCCAGGAATGAAAACGATTGGCGATGTTGTTCGGGAGGGGCTCTGTATTTCGTGCGGCGCATGCGTTGTCGTGGGCGAACGCGAAATGGTCGCGTGGGTTTACGATAGGCGGCGGGGTCAGTTCGTACCCCGCGCCATACCGTCTGAATCGCTAACCCCACAGGGCACATTTGACATCTGCCCGGGCAAGGGTGTCGAACTTTTGCGATTGGCCAACGCCGTGAAAAGTGTGAGTGCCGTTTATGACAGTGATCTCGGCTTTGTTTTTGACGCACTGGCTGCTCGCAGCACAGAACCCGATATCCTAAAAAACGCTTCGTCGGGAGGTATCATCACGGGCGTGGCCCGCCATCTCCTATCTACGGGTAGGGTTACGGGCGTGATGGCTACGCGTTTCGTTTACGGTGCCGATGGTCCACGTCCTGAATCCGTAATTGTGCGTAACCCTCAAACGTTACAGGACTGTCAGGGGTCGAAATACTGTCCAGTTTCAATTCATGAGGCGCTAATGAGCCTCAAAGGCAAGAATGAGAGGATTGCATTCATTGGAACACCATGCCAGATTGCAGCACTGCGGATGATGATGGAGCGTTTTGACTGGCTTCGCGAGAGCATTCAGTATGTCATTGGCAGTTTTTGTGGAGGAATGAAAGATTTCCGGTCCTTGAACGGCATCATTCGGCGTCAAGGTATAGAGCCAGCGGATGTAACCCAATTTTGCTTCCGTGGCGGTGGGCAGCCTGGCAGGATGATGATAGCGGACTCGCATGGCTGTGTAAAAACTCGCCCTTATCCTGACTACGAAACTGACACTGGCTTCAAGAAACTTGAACGATGCCGGCTGTGCATTGATGGTACGGCTGAATTGGCGGATATCGCCTGCGGTGATGCTTGGCTGAATAGGTTCTTAGAAAGCGGGCGATCTTGGTCCGTCGCCATCGTGCGAAACGAAACTGGTGCCGGATTGCTGCGAGAGATGCTTGGGAAGGGGTTAATTGAGATCGAAGAGATCAGCTTAGATGAGATCAAGTATTCCCAGAAATCGAACTTGTCGAGCAAAAAAAAACGTCAGGCGGCCCGTCGTCGACTGTATCGATTGATAGGCTGGCGACTACCTGTATACGATGGTGGTTTCCCTGAAACGCCAACAAGTTTATGGCTGGAGATAAAAGTAATCATAAGCCACTCTTTGTTGCGTGGGTTTGAAACTTTGGGGATCTATGACCCCTTCATTAAATTTGCTCGCTGGATACGGGGCACAAATGAATTTAAAAAAATCAAGGATAAAGACATGACAAAAAAACGAAAAAAAATATTGTTCGTGGAACGATGCAACACAGGAGGATTGGCGAATTACGCACATGAATTCTGTAACGCTATGGTGCGTCAGGGGCATGAGGTAACCCTTTTCTGCTTGGGGTGCTTTGAAGTGCCCCCCCAACACCGATCCTACAACATTATTGAAAGTTCCTCCGAAAATTATGCCACCCGGGTAGCTAAAGGAATGCAAAATCTCAAGTTTGCATTGCGTGCCGTGGCGGCTATTCGAGATACAAACGCAGATGCAGTTTTTCTCGATGCATATCAGCCAATGCTTTCATGGCCTTTTGTGTTCCTTCGTCCTAAGAGTGTTCCGGTATTTTGCATCCAGCACGAAGTTGAGCCGCGGATAGGTGACATTAAAATCAGCTGGTTTCAGCAGGATTTCTATCGAAGAACCACAGCATTAATGGTACACCGGAATACGCACGCAAGAGATACTCTTGTCAATAAGTACGGTATTCGAACACCAATTTTAGTCATTGACCATGGCCTTTACGAAACAGATCTTTTTGGGAAGGAAGCGGCGGGCGTTGGCGCGGGAAAAGGAAGCATCTTGAGTTTTGGTACAGTAAGGGAAGATAAGGGGCTCGATATTTTAGTAAAGGCTTATCCAGGACGTGAGAAGTGCAAGGGGCTGGGATTGGTAATTGCGGGACAAGCCAAGGGCGAATATGGGGAATATTTTTCGAAAGTTGTGGCCAATCAACCGGACACGCGCTGGGACAGGAATTACATTTCCGCTATAGAAACAGGTTCGCTCTATAGGGATGCTGCGTTTGTTGTCCTGCCTTTCATAGAGTGCACTCAAAGCGGCACGCTTAGACTGGCGATGTTTTTTGAAACCCCTGTCATTGCATCGGCGGTGGGTGAACTCCCCGCGTTCATCAAACAACACCAGGTAGGAATGTTGGTGCCTGCAGGGGATGTTGGCGCATTGCAAGAGGCCATCATTACGTTAGCCAATGATCCTGCTAAGAGGGCACAGTATGTGGTTAATATCAGGCGTCTTAATAGCGGTGTAAAATTATCGTGGCAGAAGATTGTACAAGAACTATTTATTGAATTGGAGGTGAAAGGGTTATGGGACATCTGAAAGTAGCCTCTAACATAATTCAGGTTTTTATACCTGAAGTCATTCCACTGGAAAACAAGGGTGAGGAAGCGATACTGCGGGGTTTGGAAGACGTATTGTTCCCCGGCCAGAAGGTGCATTTTCATATTCTTGCCTACAACTGTAACAAGCCTGAGACGATGGGAAACCTCACGATCTATCCCGATAAGTGGTTTTATCCCTGTTGGGTTTTCAGGGAAGTGTATCTGTCGTTTAATCCCCTTGATGTCTTAAATATGATGGGGTTTCTCTTTCAGGGAGTTCGCAACCGTCTGCCATTTTTGGCTAGTAAAGCACATTTGGCGGTATGGCTCAATGAACGACTAATGCATTCTTCCAGCATTTTCGCCAGAATTTGGAAAATGCGCGCGGCGGCTCTCAAGACTCTCTCAAAAGTGGATTTTGTGTTGGCTGGTCATGACGAAGCTATGGGTCTGCGGGAAGCCCACCTCTTAAAGGGCCTTGCCAAGATAGGTTTGGAGTTTGGTATTTTTGGCTGTGGCATGAACTCGCGCTGGTCTAATGCCGCAGTAGCTGAAGTCTACCGTACGACCTTTCATCTGTCCAAGTTTTTGTATTTTCGTGATCATGAGACTTGGAAGGGTATTCACGGACGGGAAGGAATAGCGGCGGCGCAATTAGCTCCTGATCCGGCGTTTGGGATGTGTGCGGCAGAAGAATCGGTTGTTGAAGAATTTATAAAGAAAGAAGGGCTGACCTCCCTTTTCTCCAAGCAAGTGGTGGCAATAACGGTGGTAGAGAACGCTGTGATCATGAAGTCCTTCAAATCGCACAAAAGCACGCGCCAGAAAGCCAAAGCGCATTATCGTCTCATTGGCAATTTTGTGGATCACCTGGCGAAAAATTGGGGTGTGAATGTTCTCTTTTTGCCTCATTGCATCGGACCTACGCCCCGGCTGGATGACAGGCGGGTAGCAAGAAATGTGTTGCGATATTCAAAAGTCGATCCGGGTGCGGTACGAATTTTGGAGACACCCTGCAATGCAAGGTTGCTTAAGGGGTTGATTAAGCGTTCTTCTTTTTTGATTGGCGAGCGTACGCATTCTCTTATTGGTGCTGTTAGTGTAGGAACGCCTTTCATCTGTCTTGGAAGTTTATCTGACAAACGCACTAGAGAGATCATAGGCAAAATGTGCCATGCTAGTGATCTAGTGTATGATCTTCAAGAAGCTAGATTGGAAGATTTGATTCGCTTTGCTGATAATATCTGGAAGGAACGCAATGCGGTTAAACAGCGGATGAAGCAGATCGGTGTAGGCATACGACATGATTTAGAAGAAGCAGCGCAAGTGGCACGCACGCGCATGAGCGGCCACCTTCAAAAAAACCATACTGAACCTTGTTTGTAAGTTGTACGTGTGAAGACACAAGCGAAAACCACGATAAATCAGCTAATTAACGAAGGCGAGGCCAGTTTTATAATGTACTTCAACGCTAATCAATTGATTGTATTCGAGTAATATTTGGACAGCCTTGATATGAGA
>JBAXON010000144.1:0-8058 GCA_037133255.1 Deltaproteobacteria bacterium | reverse complement strand
CTTGCCGCAAGATTGCAAAAAAATGAAAATGATCGTCAATGTCAAAAGGTGTACCTGCCCCCGGCACTCTTCGAAGCTGACGCCAAGAGGTTCTTGCGTATGGCCTGGATTGCCAACCCTTTTTCCTATGTGGCGATCAACACGGTCATTCCGCTTATTCCATCCATTGCGGAAAAACTTTCCCTTTCCACCGGCATGGCGGGCATTGTTTGTTCCCTCTGGATGTTTGCAAGGCTTGCTGCCTTTGCGGCTTTTTGGCGCTGGACTGGTTGGCATTACCGTTTTGGGTGGCTGGCTGGATCATTTCTCTTGCTGATTGTCTGCTTTTTTGGATTGCTAATGTCGCCATCGATTGGATTGCTTTTAATCGCGCAAGTTGGCTTCGGCCTGTCGATCGGTCTTATCTATTACTCATCCCTCTACTATTCCATGAACGTGACGGAGAATCATGGCTCCAACGCCGGCCTTCATGAGGCGATGATCGGTGTGGGCCTGTTTATCGGTCCGGCCGTAGGCTGCGCCACTCTCTATCTTGTTCCTACCGCCATCGGCATCGGCGCCTGGTCTGTGGGCGGCCTGCTTTGTGCCGGATTTTCCGGGTTACTTTTTATCAGAAATTACCGGATAAAGTCATAATACTAAATATTGGTTTGAAGGTCCATCACCCTGGTTGCTTGTTCGAAGCTTTCCGGGTCCCAGTGCGGGCGGTCATCTTTGTCGATGAGCCGGGCGCGTACGCCTTCGCGGAAATCGTGTTGGGTCATGAGAAAGCGGGCAACTGACAGGTCTGATTCGTAGACCTCGGCCAAGTCTTTGTGTTCATTACGGCGAAGATATTTTAAAGTGGTCACTACCGCCAGGGGTGAGCGTTCCGAAAGCCTGGCGAATACTCCTTCGCACAAATTATTTTGGGTACTGCAAACCTTCAAATCCTTAAGCAGGCCGAGCACCGAGGTCTTATCGGCAAAGTATGTCTCAATCCACCGGTCCATGTCCTTTCTGTCGGGAATGTCTGGCTGTATAAATGGGCACAGGATTTCCTTAAGTATTGCGGTGGCCGCCTTGCGACCTGCTGGCAATTCGGGGGAACGTTCGATTACGGCATCGAGTGCCTTATCAAAGCGCTTGGAAGGAATCAGACAATCGGCCAGGCCTGTGCGCACACATTCCTGGCCAAGAATCTCATATCCGGTAAGACCCAGAAATTCGGGATAACCTCGTCCACATTTTTGGAAGAGCCAACCGGTGGACCCCACATCAGGGAAAAAACCGATCCGGGTTTCCGGCATGGCCATGCGAATGGTTTCGCTTGCCGCCACTATATCCGCTCCGGCGCACAGACCGAGACCGCCACCCATGCTAATACCGTGGGCAAAGACTACAACCGGTTTAGAGAAACGATGAATGGCCAGATCAAGCTCGTTTTCGACTTTTAAAAAAAGCATTGCCGGTTCGATATCGTTTTCCATAACAGCCTGTGCCATAATTTTTATGTCTCCGCCCGCGCAAAAACCTTTTGCACCACTTCCGCTGAAGATGACAAGCTTTACAGCCTCATCGGATCCGGCCTTATCAATTTCGACGGTAATAATCCGCAACATCTCCAATGTCAGGCTGTTGATCGCTTCGGGGCGATTGAGAATAAGATGAAGAACTGCTTTTATGCGTTGTACGAGAACCACGGGTGTTTTTGAATCGTTCCTTACATCCATTCACGTTTCTCCTTGCTGCATGTCTTTTTGAAAAGTTTATCACAGGAAGCTTTTTCTTTAATGAGCCCCAAGCTCCCCTTTAATCTGGTCTTCTATTTTTACGCATGGATCAACTGTTGCTGAACTGCAAATTCCAGAAATTCATAAATTTTCTTTCGGGATTTCATGTTTCCCTTGCCGAAGATTTCCTTAAGTGAATCGGCACCGGTAAATGAGCTAAGCAGAGTGCTAATAGTGTGATCTATGATCAGAGTTTTTACAGCACCGTCGCAATTATAAATAACCAAGTATGATATCTTTGTGGAATAGGAATCAAGGAACTCTTCAAATGTAAGTTCGCCTACTGTCATCAGTTCATCGAAATCATATTTTAATGTAAGAGAAATAGTGCCGGGTGATAAACAAAACACCGTTTCATCATTAAAGCCGCCGCTCCCTGCCGCAACCAGCGGCCCTGAATAAAGCGAACGGTTCAGCGCGCCGTGAACTGTTATTATATCCTCCATTACAGAAAAGAGCTGTTTTCTGTTGTGCTTGCTGAACTGCTCTTTAACAAAAGAGGCTTGCAGAACAGTAATCTCCTCTCTTGTGAGTTCAAAAGGCTGTTTGCAGGATGATAAATACACGGCGAAATCTGAAAGAAAGTCAGAAGGGGCGATGTTCAGGGTTTCCAGTGCCATAAACATCCAGCCCGCTGCACCCCCACGGTTGTAAAAAATATCACAGGCATTTTTCAGAGATTCTGCTTGCGCCATTGCTGATTCTGCAAAACCCGGCGAGGAGATAAGGGTGTAAGGTGCGTCTTGGAGAAATTTCAAGGAAAAGGATTCTGCATGATCATAAAGCGCAGTCCCCGGAATAACTGCCAGCGGGAAAATATCGAGATGGTTCGGCTGCAGACTCAGAGCATAATTGAGGCTCTCTTGAAATCCATCGAGTGTATCGCCCGGAAGCCCGTAGATCAAGTCCAGCCCGAAAATGGCGCCGTCCTTATTCAGCAGCTCTATCTTTTTGGCGTACTTAACGGTGTCGATTGTTCTGTTGACATTGGCGAGCACTTCGCGATTAGCGCTCTGAAGCCCAACCTGGAGGCTGCAGTGAACCCCGGCAAAGAGCCCGACAATTTCACTGTCGATAAACTCTGCTCTTATTTCAAAAGTAAAATGAATTCGCGGCGCAGTTTCAAGAATCAGGCGCAGGATTTTTTTAGCCCGCTTTATGTCGCTGTTAAAAGTCGGATCCAGTACAAATACCTGGGTTACTTTTTTTTCTTCGAAGAGCTCCAGTTCTTTACGGATCCGTTCCAAAGATATCTGCCTGACGCCGCCTACACCCCGTGATTCGAAGCAGAAATCGCATTTAAAAGGACAGCCGCGGGAGAGTTCCCATAACAGGCCGGAATACCTGCCCGGATCAATTGTTCCGGTAATATAAGGCGAGGACAGTGAGTTAATGTCTATGACGGGCTGCTGGTCTTTTCCCAGATTTGCCTTTGCACCTTTCAAAAAGACACCGGGTATGTCTTCTAGTGTATTCCCGCTGACCAGCCTGTTCATTACTTCTGTCAGGACGATCTCACCTTCACCTTTAATGACAAAGTCAAATGGTGCGCAATCCAGCAGTTTTAAAGGAAGTGCTGTTGCCTCCGGGCCACCGGCGAAGAGTAATACAGCCGGGAATTTCGCTTTTATGATCCGGCAGGTTTCAAGCACAATGCGCCTGTTCCACAGGTACGTAGAAAAACCGATCATATCCGGAATATTCCTGCAGGTGTCCTGGACTATAAAATCTGCAGAGTTATCAACATAGTAATCGTGAAAGAATACATCAAGCGCCTGGCATATGGAGGGAACTGAATCGAGCTGCGCTTTTAGTGAAGCGGCAGCGAGAGGGACAGCCTGGGTAGAATCCTTTATGTGTATTGATATAAGTTTAAGTGTTATTTTTTTCAAACAGCTGTCCCCGGTATTGGTTTGAGTTCATTATTCAGTATATTTAGAAAATTGAAAAGAAGTTTTTTAAGTTGATTGTCCTTGTGGTTTTAAGGTAAATTTGTCATTATCCGTTAACTATGACTATAAAAATACTTCTTATAACACCGCCCTTTACTCAACTGAACACCCCATATCCGGCAACGCCTTATTTAAAGGGTTTTTTGAAATCACAAGGCTGTGAAGTGTTTCAGGTTGATCTCGGTATTGAACTGATCAACAAAATATTTTCCGGGGAAGGTTTTGAAGAACTCTTCGACTCAATTAATTCTACCGACAAGAAGATTTCCAAAAATTCCCGTCACATTATAAAAAATAAGAATAGCTATCTGCAGACCATAGACTTGGTAATGAGTTTCTTGCAATACCGGGACAATACGCTTGCCCAACTTCTCTGCAATGAAACTTTTTTGCCGCGAGCTTCTCGCTTTGATTCCATTCCTGATCTGGAATGGTCATTTGGAAACATCGGGGTGAATGATAAAGCCCGATTTCTGGCAACACTGTATATCGAGGATGTCGGCGATCTGATCAAAGATGCGGTAACGCCCTATTTTGGTTTCAGCCGGTATGCAGAATCGTTGGGAATATCAGCGCATTCCTTTGTGCCACTTAATAATGCCTTACAGCAGCCGGAAAATATTCTGGAGGTCTGGTTGCTAGAATTGCTTAAGGATCATATCGAACAGTATCGTCCCGCTGTTGTGGGGATAACTCTACCCTTTCCCGGAAATCTTTATGCGGGATTAAAATGCGCTCAATTTATCAAAAAACATTTTCCACACATTAAAATCGTTGCCGGTGGCGGATTTGTTAATACGGAACTGCGCGATTTGTCAGAATCGGCGATCTTTAATTACCTGGACTTTGTTACTCTGGATGATGGCGAACGACCATTATTGAGCATCCTTCAGCATCTCCTCGGGAAAAAGAATCAGGAGGAACTCACAAGAACGTTTATCAGGGTTGACGATGAAGTACGATATATTCATTATGATAAGGAACCGGATTTTTCTCATGCCGAGACCGGCTGTCCGGATTATTCGGATCTGCTTTTAGATAAATACCTTTCGCTCATTGAAATTGCCAATCCTATGCACCGCTTGTGGAACGACGGATGCTGGAATAAGATTACCCTTGCCCGTGGTTGTTACTGGCATAAATGCTCATTCTGCGATACTTCGCTTCCTTATATAAAGTTTTATGAGAGAGCCCCTGCCTCTATCCTTGTGGACCGCATCGAGCAGGTAATCGCTCAAACAGGACACCGTGGTTTTCATTTTGTGGACGAGGCTGCGCCGCCGGCAGTACTGCAGGAAGTGGCCAAAGAATTGCTCAGAAGAAAAATCGGGATTTCCTGGTGGACAAATATCCGCTTTGAAAATGCGTTTAGTTTCGAACTCTGCAATCTTTTGGCAACATCCGGGTGCATAGCCGTAACCGGTGGGCTGGAAGCGGCATCGGACAGACTTTTGAAGTTAATGAATAAAGGGGTGACCATTCGTCAGGCGGCTTGTGTGTGCGACAATTTCGGCAGGGCAGGGATAATGGTGCATGCCTATCTTATGTATGGCTTCCCGACACAAACAAAACAAGAAACCATTGATGCACTTGAGATTGTACGTCAGTTCTTTAAAGAGGGGCTTATACAATCCGCCTTTTGGCATAGGTTTACCGCTACGGTTCATAGCGACGTAGGAAGAAATCCGAAAAAATATTCTTGTACGATAGTGGAGCCGACTGCCGGCAGGTTTGCCAGAAATGATCTCACTCACGTTGATCCCAGCGGCTGTGAGCATTCTGTTTTTGCGCAGGGGCTGAACAAAGCAGTTTACAACTTTATACATGGTATCGGTACGGACCTGGCGATTAAAGATTGGTTCGATTTTCCCGTGCCGTCAATTTCAGTAAAAAGAAATTATATAAAGCAGGCGATCAATGATCACCCCTAGGTTATTACATGCCGGCTCTTTTTAGTTTTATAAAATTTAATTAGTGCCTCTCCACAAAGCTATGAGCGCATGCCGGAATTCGATCGCCTGATTAATCAGGGCGAAAACACAAATACTGAAAAACATTTTTGCCGCATCGCGGTAACCGGGCCACAAGATCTGCAGATGTGTTTCATAGGTTCCAACTCCCGGTGGGAATCGTTCCAGAATTGAGACAATTCCGATACCTATGAAAAAGGAAGCAAAAAAGATAAGGCCCTGCACTACAGCTGCCATAATGGAATCTTGTGCCGTACCAAATGCCAGGCGGGTAATTAAAGGTACAAAAAAGAGAATAAATAGCGAACCGAATCGCAGACCCATGCCAAACCAGATCCCGACAAGCATTCCGAGGGGCATGATTACCAGTAAAATGGCCAGCCCCACCAAAAGCATTAAAGACAGCGGGCCGCTATTTGCCAATTCTTTGGCCAGAGTAAACAAATAAGGCCATCGGTCTTTTCCTCCAATCATTGCAAGCATAAAAACCATCGGGATGGTGGCAAGGCATGTAAATATCAGCATACGCGTAAACCCGGTATTCTCCCCGGGCCGGAACGTATGCAACAATATATTAAAGATATAATACCCGGAAATACATAAATTAACTGCGGCTGCAATCCGATTCATGATTCACCCATCCGTCACCCTTTGATGTATATACACACAAATTATGTAGGACATTGCTACTTTATAGGGCAAGTATAAACAGAACCATTTTTTGTGTCAATTTAAAAATGACCTCAAATGTGACCACGATTAAACAAGCTCATCACACTTGCTTTCACTTATTTTAAAAGCGGCCTGAGGTCATCGATCTTGTCAAAGAGATGCCACACATAATCCCCTCCCCCCTTTTCTCTGTGAGGATGAAGATCTGCAAGTGCTGGGTCATTCACATATCCGCTAAAGGCTTCCGGAGATTCCCACTCTACCACAATGAGCACCTGCCTGGGCGAGATGTCACCCTTCACCGCCTCCCTGAATTTTCCCAGCGCCACAACGCGGCCGCCATGTGCGACCACAGCCTTTGCGGAGCGGCGTGAATAGGCAAGGTACTCCTCCCTGTCCGCAATATTAAAAAGATTAAGAGCGTAAACATGCTTGTCTATCATAATTCCCCTCCTTCAGTTCACTGCGTTTTTTGTTTAAAGGTGTCACTCATCCCCCTACGCTTAGCTTCGGTGTTCAGTGAGACTAAGATTTTTGCTTCGCTTGAAGCTTGCAAATAAGGTGTCACTAACCCCGCTACGCGGGATAAGTGAGAGTAACAAATTTCAGCTCACTGCGTTTCTGAAATTTGACTCTCACTAAATATCTTATTAACAATATCGATATAATTATCCGGGTGATGGGTTTTATTTATTTTCTTTCTAATTTTTTCCCCGTTTTCAAAAAAGCCTGCCATATAAGTCCAGATTTCTTTCATTTTGTCAGTGATATGCGAGGGGCCGGATAGAATTTTCGAATATTGGGCAAATAAATTATCATGAAATGCCCTGAGGATTTTGATTTTTTCATTATAAGGCTTTTCCGTATGAAATTTAATTTCTTCCGCAAGGAATGGGTTTACAAGTAGGCCCCTGCCGATCATCCACCGATCGATTGATCCGAAGCGCTGCGAAAGAAGCTCATATTTCTCAAAAGAATCTATATCTCCGTTATAGACAACCTTGTGCTTCGAGAGATTAAGGCACTGCTCAAACATATCAAGGTCAACTTTACCTTCATACATTTGCTCTCCGGTCCGCGGATGGATGATCAGTTCCGCAAGCGGAAACCGGTTGAAAATGGGAATGAGCTGTAAAACCTCGTCAGGATAGGTTAATCCTATCCTGAGCTTTATCGATATTTTCGGTTTTAGAGCAGGCATGGTTTTTTCAAGAAAAGATTCGATCCTGTCCGGATAACAAAGCATCCCTGCCCCTCTGCCCTTTTTCACAACCATGGGGAACGGACAGCCAAGATTCCAGTTTACCGTGCCGTATCCGATATCGTACAACGCATTGGCAAGCGTGGTGAAGTCTTCCGGTACAGAACTCATTATCTGCGGTATCGTTGGGATCCCTGTGTTTTTATCAGGGTACAATTCGCGTAGATGATTACTTTCCGGTTTCATTTTCTTTACTGAGGGGATAAATGGCGCAATCGCCAGATCAACTCCCTTAAAATAAACAGGGAAGAGATTGCGATAAATCCTGTCGGTTGTTCCCTGAATTGGCGCGAGGTATATCATGGGATCCTTTGGGTGCTTTCTAAATTATATTAACAATTCTATTCTATTAATTCTATTTTATTGAAATAGCCAGCCGAAAACGAATTATTTGAGACAATCCCATAATTTCTCTGTTGTTGTAATCAGTC
>JBAXON010000143.1:0-8079 GCA_037133255.1 Deltaproteobacteria bacterium | reverse complement strand
CATTGGTGGCGCCGATGTACAGATAGGGCATGAGAAAGCAGTGAAGTTGGGCGCAATGGAACAGGGGTAGGGCGTGGAGACTGACATCATCGGCTTCATACTGGCCATCGAAAATGCAACTGTGATACTGTGACATAAGCGCCCGGTGCGAAAGCATGGCGCCCTTGGGTTTGGACTCTGTGCCGCTGGTGTAGGGAATCTGCACGATATCTTCCGCGCCGACTTCCACCTGTGGTTCGTCGTAGGGCATGGTCTCCATTTCCGAAATCAGATTGAAGAACCCGTCAGGGATTATGGAATCACTCAAGGGAATGAAACCCCATTTTTCGACTGTTGCGAATTTGTCCTTGTCCCTGGCGATTATCGGGTACAGGGTATCTTCTATGATGAACATCCGCGAGCCGGAATGGTTGATAATGAAACCGATTTCCTCGGCGTTGAGCATATAGTTGATTGGGACCTGGATGGCGCCAATTTTAGCCAGACCGATCATGCTGATGGGGTAGTAGTGAGAGTTGTACGCATAGACTGCCACCCGGTCGCCTTTTTTAACTCCATAACTGGTCATAAGGTTGGCAAAACGCCTGGCCTCGCGTTCAAGATCATAGAAAGAAATTTTCAGATCACGAAAGATGATGGCCGTCTTGTCGCCGTATTTCGTTGCGGCTCTGCGTGCCATATCACCGATGGTATCGCGGTTAATGATGTTGCCCATATGTCTTATCCTTTAGTCTTTGAATATGTTTAATTCTCTGGATTGAGTGAAAATGGGGGAATCATGTTTTATTAATATCCATACTTTTTTCAAACATTTCCCTCACCTTATATTTCTGAATCTTGCCGCTTGCTGTCATAGGATAGGTTTCAACAAATTGCCAATATTTAGGAATCTTGTGGCGCGCGATCTTGCCTTTGCAGAATTCAATAAATTCTTCCGCCGTAGCCTTTTGCCCATCCTTAAGCTGGATTGCCGCTAAAACCTGTTCGCCATATTTCTTATCGGGGATGCCGACTACTTGAACATTCATCACTTGGGGATGGCCGTAGAGAAAATTTTCCAGCTCACGGGGATAGATATTTTCACCACCGCGGATAATCATGTCTTTAATCCGTCCGGTAACCTTGAAATAGCCGTTTTGATCCACCTCTCCCAAGTCTCCGGTATGCAGCCAGCCTTCCTTGTCGATATCGCCGGATGTTTCTTCCGGCATTTTATAATATCCTTTCATCACGCAGGCGCTTCTTGTAACTATCTCGCCCTGTACATTCACCGGCGTCTCCGCGCCTGTTTCCGGATCAATGATCTTGCCTTCAACATCTGGCAAAAGCCTGCCGACAGTGGTCACTCGAAGATTCACCGGATCATCGCGCCGCGTCATCGTCATGACAGGTGCGCATTCTGTCTGACCGAAGGCAATAACAACTTCGGAGCAGTTCATTTTCGTGCGGACTTGATTCATTGTCTCTTCCGGGCAAAGAGCTCCAGCCATTGTGCCTGTCCGCAGAGAACTCAGATCGTACTTGTCAAAATCGGGATGATGCAACATCGCCACAAACATTGTCGGCACGCCATTTACAGCCGTACACCGCTCCGAAGCGATTGTCTGAAGAGATTTTGCCGGATCAAAAGATTCCAGTAAAACCATAGCGGAGGCGTGATAGACACAATTGAGTGTGCTCATCACGCAGCCGAAACAATGAAATAAAGGAACATGAATCAGGAGACTATCATTTTCGGTCATGCCCATTACATCGCCTACCATCCGGGCATTGTTGACTATGTTGTGATGAGTCAGCATCACTCCTTTCGGAAAGCCAGTGGTCCCCGATGTATATTGCATGTTGATAACATCCTGATCATCGAGCGAATTCATCCGCTCTGCCAATTCCTGATCGGGAATGCTCTTGCCCATATTGATCATATCTGTAAATTTGAACATGCCGGGCGTGTTTTCTTTTTCCCCGATATAGACAATATTTTTCATCAGGGGCAATTTAGCGCAAGCCAGATGACCCGGCTTGCAGCTATCCACTTCCGGCATGACATCGCGGACAGTATTGTAAAAGCTGGTGTCACGATACGAATCCATAAGAAACAAAGTTGTGGAATCGGACTGCTCCAGGATGTATTGAAGTTCATGAGA
This sequence comes from Deltaproteobacteria bacterium, assembly GCA_037133255.1. Classification (GTDB taxonomy): domain Bacteria; phylum Desulfobacterota; class Syntrophia; order Syntrophales; family Smithellaceae; genus FEN-1160. Next base: position 5,935 of record JBAXON010000143.1, on the reverse strand, counting down.
CTGGTAATTAGTATTGACGGTTACCAGAATCCCGCCGATCATCCCCAGAGAAAATTGCAGATAGACCCACTGCGGAATATTGGTTGCCCAAACGGATACTTTATCGCCTCTTTGAATGCCCAGCGCCATAAGGCCTTTGGCAGTTTCCCGGCAACTGGCATAAAAATCACGATAATTCTGGTGAATCTTAAATTCCGGCTGAATCAGCGCCGGATTGTCCGGATAATTAAGCGCCGCTTCCTGAACCATCTGACCGATTGTTTTATTGACAAAACCTGACATAAACATACTCCTTAAATTGGTATTAAATTCCTGACTAAAACCACTTAACGTAAGCTGGGTTTAGTGAGGTTCAATTATAGGGTATTTGGTCATGTGTCAAGGAATATCCGCTAGCCTCTTAAAAAGTTAATGTTTCGCCAGACCTCGATTTTAGCGCAATGCCCTTGTTATCATATAATAAATTCTTTGTTTGTTGTCCATTGTCCTTGACATACATGGGCGTCAATATTATGATGCCACATCTGACCGAGTTTCTTATAGTTCAATTATGAACAAGCAATGACGATTAGTTTAGCAATCAATTAACATTATTGACATCAATTACTTAAGAGACACTGCAATGAATCAATCACAAGATATTAAATGGTGGCAGCAAACGAATGTTTATCAGATATATCCACGTTCGTATATGGATTCCAATGGCGATGGCATTGGCGACTTGAAAGGCATCATTTCACGGCTCGATTATATTCAAAGCATCGGTTTTGAAACCATCTGGCTTTCTCCATTTTACAATAGTCCGCAACAGGATTTTGGTTACGATATAAGCGATTATCTATCTATTGCGCCCGAATATGGGGATATGGAAACTGCTGAAAGACTTATTAAAGAAGTTCATAAAAGGGATATGAAAATTGTTTTCGACATGGTGATGAATCATACTTCCGTTGAGCATCCGTGGTTTAAAGAATCACGTTCTTCTGTCGATAATCCTCGTCGCAATTGGTATATTTGGCAGAAAGGTAAGGGTGGTCGCAAACCGCCAAACAATTGGAAATGCATGATCGGCGGCTCCGGGTGGCAATACGATAAAACCACAGGCGATTGGTATTGGGCAAGCTTCTTACCTTTTCAACCGGATTTAAATTATCATAATCCCGAAGTTAAAAAAGTCATGTTTGATGTAGTAAGATTCTGGCTTCAAAAAGGAGTTGACGGTTTTCGCCTGGATATTTTCAATGCCATTTACAAAGATTTGTCCTTTAGAAATAATCCTCCTTCCTTACGTCCTCTGCCCTCTGAAAGTAATTCCGATGGATTCTTCCAGAAGTTGAAATATAATATCAATAACCCTATGAATTTTACTTTTGCCAGGGAACTTAGGCAGGTAATAGATGAGTTTCAACAGCCAGAGCGTTTTCTGATAGGAGAGGTGTTTGGAAAAGACGATACTCTAAAAAAATATCTTGGAGACAGTCACGATGGTTTAAATTTGATTTTCTTATTTGAAATACTAAAGTTTAAATTTAAGGCAAGCTTCTTTAAAAATGCGGTTTTGAACTTCGAAAAACATTTCCCTTATCCATATACGCCTACTTATGTGTACAGCAATCACGACCGTTTAAGGAGTATTTACAAACTTGGCAACGATCGCGAAAAAGCAAAGATTATAGCTGTTTTTCAAATGATGGCTCGTGGTGTGCCCTTTACATATATGGGCGAAGAGATTGGAATGGAAGAATTATTTATTCCTTTTAAAGACGGGCTTGATCCCCTGGCACAGAAATATAAATGGGTACCTTTATTTTTGGTAAAACTGATAAAAATGTCTCTCAATCGCGATGGCTGTCGAACTCCCATGCAATGGGATAGCACATCGAATGCAGGTTTCTCTTCTACAAAAGATAAAACATGGTTGCCTGTGAACGATAACTATAAAAGGATCAATGTAGATAATCAAATACATGACAGTCTTTCTTTGTTAAATACATATAAGCAACTTTTATCCATACGGAAAAAATATGATGCTGTAAGAAAAGGAGATATAGAAATAGTAAAATCACCCTGTGCTGATGTATTGATTTTTAAACGATCTTATATGGGAGATACGCTTTATGTAGCTCTTAATTTCGGGGAAAAAACAAGGAGTATTAAATTTGAAAAGAAATACGAAAAGATATATTCAACAGGCTCTTTAGAAATAATTGATAATAAAGTTGTTTTGGGTCGTATTTCTGGTGTGATTTTAATAGATGCTTCAAATATAAAAAATTAGATACTTTAGCCGCGGAATTGTTAATAATAAAAAGTAATGTTAAATTAACCACCCATGAGACAAAAACTTATGAAGGACAGAAGTAGAATTATTTTTGAAAATGAAATTTCCAATTCAACTGTTAACCAGGCTGATAAACAGAAAAATAAATTTATTAAAAAATTCGGAGACGATTCGAATGTGGAGTATTTTTTCAGGGCAGAAAAAAATTCAACTTTATTTGAGTTTCTGAATGTTTGTGATTTGAAGTTATCTCAAAACAAATCTGAAATCGAAACAGAAAAATCGGTAATTGTAGGAAATATTCGAATGGGTTATGGGCATTATCGTATTTCCATGGCCATAGCATCGTGCGCCAATGCAATGGGTTACAAACCTTTATGGCTCGATTTAAACTCATTTCCAGAAACTACTACAAGTAAAATAATTCGTCATTTAAATGATTTATATTCGCTCGGTTCCCGATTATCTCAAAACTATAAGTTGTTTAACAAATTTTACTGGGAACCGCTTAATTCAGAGGGTTTCAGGAAAATAACTTACAATTCCAAAGACCAAAAAATGACTGAATTAATGGCAGGATTACATAAAAACATTCCCAAAAATATTCCTTATATCGCAACTCACGTCTGGCCTGCACAAGCAGCCGTTCATGCAGATTTTGAACGTGTTGTGAATGTAATTCCCGATAACTGGCAAATGGGACTTCATCTTGCGGAGGGTTCTTTGCATGCCATTCAGGGATTTTCGGCATATCTGGGATATCGCACTTTGCGCGGCATGGCTCAAAATGTGTTAAAGCCGATTCCTGCCGGACAGATTTTTGAAACAGGTCATTTTATCGACCACGAATTAGTTGAAAATCTTGAAGCTGATACTCAAAAACGGCTGGATAGATTAAATTCAGATAAGCCGCTTAGAATTTTAATAACAGTAGGCGGAGCAGGCGCTCAACAAGACCTTGCTCTTCAATTTATCGATTTTTTAACACCTTACGTGAAAACAAAAAAAGTCGCGGTTTTAATAAATATTGGCGATCACAAATCTATCTGGCAATATTTTAAAGGAAAGAATCCCGGTATTGAGAAAAAAAGTAATCTTTTTATTAATGATTGGGAGAAAACAAAATCTTTTGCTAAAGAATCAATTGAAAGTAACGTTTCCGGTTTCAATGTTTTTCAAAACGATGATATTTTTGAAGCAGTTTATACAACAAATCTGCTTATGCGCGCAACCGATATCATGATAACAAAACCAAGTGAATTATCATTTTATCCTGTCCCTAAATTATTGATTAAGAGAATAGGCGGACATGAAGCATGGGGAGCAATTCGAAGCGCGGAGCTTGGCGACGGGACCGTTGAATGCCCTCAAACAGATTACGCATTACAAATGCTTAAACTGATGATTACAGAAAAAGATATTCTTACTTTAATGAATGACAAAATATTAAAAAATAAACACATTGGCATTTATAGCGGCGGTTATAATGCCGTTAAACTGGCAATTAAAAAGTAAGTAATTAAAATGATAAATAATTTAACAAAAATATTTGCAGATAAATTTAATACTTCCGAAAAGCCGCTAATATGTTTCGCGCCGGGAAGAGTTAATATTATTGGCGAGCATATTGATTATAATAAAGGCTTTGTTCTTCCCACTGCAATAAATTTAGGGACTTATGCAGTTGTAAGTTTAAGGAATGATGATTTAATAAATTTTGTTTCGCACAATTTCATTGATAGTTTTGTAGTAAATAAAAATGATTTACAATATTATGAAATTCATAACTGGGCAAACTATCCCAAAGGAGTAATGTTTGTATTGGCTGAAGCCGGATATGAAATCAGTCAAGGATTTAATGTGTTGTATTACGGAAATTTACCTAATCAGGCAGGTTTATCGTCATCAGCATCAATAGAACTGGCAACAGCGGTTATGCTAAACGATTTATTTGATTTTAAAATTGAGATGCTCGATTTGGTGAAATTTGCACTTCAAGCCGAGAATAATTATATAGGACTTAATTGCGGAATTATGGATCAGTTTGCAATTGGCATGGGGAAAAAAAATCATGCAGTTTTATTAAATTCTCATTCCCTTGAATATGAATACATTCCCATGAATTTAGGGAACTACAATTTCGTGATAACAAATACGATGAAAAAGCGGAGTCTTGTGGATTCAAAGTTTAACGAAAGGCAAAATGAGTGCAGTGCGGCTTTAAATATTATTCAAAAAGAAATGAATGTAAATAGTTTATGCCAGTTAAATCTTGAAGATTATAAAAAAATTGAGCATTTGTTTACAGATGAAAATCTTAAAAAACGGGCATTGCATGTAATTTCAGAAAATATTCGAACAATGCAGGCAGTTCAAAAATTCAAAAATAATGATTTGCCGGCACTAGGGAAATTGCTCAATCAATCAAATCTTTCTTTAAAAAACAATTACGAAGTAACAGGCTTTGAATTAGACACTCTACAGGAAATTGCCGTTAAACAAAAAGGCGTTCTTGGTTCACGCATGACGGGAGCCGGATTTGGCGGATGTAATATTACTCTTATTCGCAGCGATTGTATTAAGAATTTTTTTAAAATTGTTAAAACTGAATATTCTCAAAAAACAGGTTTAAATCCTGAGTTTATTATTATGCAAAGTGATGATGGAGCACGTAAAATAGTTTAAAATTTAATCATGGAAATTAAAATTCAACTAGAAATTTTATTACATTACGCACTAAAAAATAATCTTTTAGAGCCTGAAGATTATTTTTTCGCCAGAAATAATTTAATGTCTTTATTAAAGATTGATACAGTTTGCGATGCAGACTTAGAATTTTCTGATAATAAATCAATCGCCGAAATTTTAAACCCAATTCTTAATTATGCTTATGAATCGCGCATAATTGAGGATAATACTGCTACGTGCCGGGACAAACTTGATGCTCAAATTATGGGCCTGCTTATTGCCCGGCCGTCCGAAATTATCCGAAAATTCAACGCCATCGCTGCAAACGGAGGCATCAAAGCGGCAACAGATTGGTATTATGATTTTTCGCAAAAAACAAATTACATATTGACCGACCGGATTGCTAAAAATATTTCATGGGAAACCAATACAGAATTTGGGAATATCGAAGTTACAATCAATTTGTCAAAACCAGAAAAAGACCCGAAAGAAATTGCGGCTGCATTAAACTATAACTCATCTGGTTATCCCAAATGTATTCTTTGCGCCGAAAACGAAGGATACAAAGGTGATGCAAATTTACCTGCTCGTCAAAATCATCGAATTATTCCTATGCAACTTTTAGGTGAAAAGTGGTTTCTGCAATATTCACCTTATGTATATTTTAATGAGCACTGCATTGTTTTGTCCGATGAACATCGTCCGATGCAAATAAATAAAGATACATTTTTGCGACTGTTGAAAGTTGTGGAACAATTCCCGCATTATTTTATTGGTTCAAATGCTGATTTGCCGATTGTTGGTGGTTCGATTCTTTCTCATGACCACTTTCAGGGTGGCAGGCACGATTTCCCCATGGCAAATTCAGCTGTAGAGTATTCTTTTGATAATAAGTTTGTTCATGTAGAAGCAGGAATTGTAAAATGGCCGATGTCCGTTATTCGACTTCAATCGCAAAGCATGAGC
>JBAXON010000142.1:0-8105 GCA_037133255.1 Deltaproteobacteria bacterium | reverse complement strand
TTTTGCAGGATAATTCGACTAACAACCCTCAATGCGCTTCGCTTTTGAAGTTTGAGTCTTATTACCCTCCGCTGCGCGGGATTGTTCAACTCACCAATTCCGCTGCGTCGCAGATGACCTTTAGGTTGCTACGCTTTCGGAATTGGAGTTTCACAACCAATGTCATTTACACAGTAATATTATTTTTCGAAACTTGGAAATGTCTCGAAAATCTTATCCATCCCAAGCTTCGCCAATTGACTTGCGGTAAGCCATTTAGCGCCGCCTTTAAAAAAGGATGATGCCTGAAAGATATCCTCCATTAATGATTTTTGGGTTTTATCAAATACGCCACGCCAGAGTGTGCTGCCGTCTTTGGCATTCAGCAGTCGAATTTCAAAGGCGACAGAAGCCGGTCGTTCCGCGGAGAAGTCATAGCCTACCCTCTCTGCATATCGGTACACATAACCGACAACGATAATATCCGCCTGCAATTCAGCGCCTGCTTTTATTAAAACATCCACTAAAGGTTGTTTTAGCGATTCCGCGACAATACGGTTATAGACAGCCATCACTTTTTCCGGTGGAAGAACTTTCAATTGATTAAAATCTTGCAATTTGTCAACAAAACTTTCCTGAACTAGCTTTTCCGCTCCCTTTTCAATTTTACCGCTGGAAAACCCCGCGCTGCAAAGCGGGCAAACGACCACAGTTGACCCTCCTTCAGGCAATAACGGCTTAAAATCTACAACAGCAATACGTTTAACAACCGGTTCCTCAGTTTCCGCGCACTGCGCTGAAAACGGCAAAACAAGAAGTAAAACCAAAATAAATCCCGCAAGATAACCAGTTTTTTTGCCAAATAGAGTAATCATATTTTGCACCTTACCTTTCTTCAGAGACTTCCCTTAGTCGAGAGGACTCCATTAATGTTAGCATTCAAGTTCACGGCATCGTGCAAGGCGCGGGCAAAAGCTTTAAACACCGCCTCGATAATGTGGTGACTATTATTACCGTATAAAAGATTAATATGCAGCGTAATGCCGCTGTGATCGGTGAAAGCCTTAAAAAATTCTTTAACCAGAGCCGGATCAAAGCCGCCAATCTTTCTGCGTTCGTATTTAACTTTGTAAATCAGATAGGGACGTCCCGAAATATCTAAATCCACCCGGCATAAGCATTCATCCATCGGCACAGAAGCCGAACCATAACGGTTGATTCCTGTTTTCTTACCCAAGGCCTGACCTACGGCCTGCCCCAGACAAATGCCTAAATCTTCCACCAGATGATGATCGTCAATTTGCGTGTCGCCTTTGCTCTTGACAACAAGCTTGAAAAAACCATGTCTGGCAAAGAGCTCCAGCATGTGGTCAAAAAAGGCAATCGTTGTGGATATTTTACTGCCGGCAGATTTATCCAAATCAATTTCCAGCGCAATGTCCGTTTCCGTTGTTTTACGAACAATCTTTGCTTTTCTTGCCATAGCCGCCCTCTCTGCAAGTTATACCAATTTGCTATCAAACATTAAAAAGTTTATTTACCGGGCATAATACCAAGTAAGCTTTCAAACATCCATATTTTAATTAGTGAGACCCCAGTTTCAGAATCTGAAACTGGTTGGTCGAACTATCCCGCACAGCGGGGTTTTGAAAGCAACTTGGCATTAAATTACTTTGTTTAAAGGATACTCAATTATGCCTTCGGCACCGGCATCCAATAGCACCGGAATCAAATCCCGCACGACACCTGTATCAATAACAGATTCCACAGCAAACCATTCTTCCGAATACAATCCGGAAACTGTCGGAGCTTTGAGTGAAGGAAGCAGCGACATTACCTTCCCCAGATTTTCTTTAGAAACATTAAGTTTCAGCCCCACTTTATTCATTGCCCGCAGAGAACCGATAAGCAAGGTTTTGATTTGTTCAATCTTTTTTCGTTTCCATGGATCATTCCAGGCCTGACGATTAGCAATCAACTGCGTGTTTGTTTTCATCAAATCATGAATAATTCGTAATTTATTTGCCTTAATTGTGGAGCCTGTTTCCGTGACTTCCACAATTGCATCCACCAAACCTTCCACCACTTTGGCTTCCGTTGCTCCCCAGGAAAATTCAACATGAACATTTATTTTGCGCTCGGCAAAATATTTTTTGGTAAAATTCACCAGTTCGGTCGATATGTGCTTCCCTTCCATATCCTCAATTGTTTTGTAAGGTGAATCTTCACGAACCACCAGCACCCAGCGAGCCTGCCTGGTGGAAACCTTGGAATAAATCAAATCCTGCACGGCAACAACATCAGATTCATTCTCCAGAATCCAATCAATACCGGTCAACCCTAAATCAAGGTGTCCGTCTTCGATATAGCGCGACATCTCCTGCGCCCGCACCAGTGTGCAGCTAATTTCCGGATCATCAATATCAGGGAAATAGCTTCTGCTGTCATAAGATATACGCCAGCCGGCTTTTTTAAATAAATCAACTGTATTATTTTCCAGACTCCCCTTGGGAATCCCTAATTTCAAGACACTCATTTATATACTTCCTCTGGATTAAAAATTTTTTCTCCCACGGTAACAAAATCTCCGCCATCAAGCTTTCTATAAAAACATGATTTATGCCCTGTGTGGCAGGCCGCGCCGCCCAATTGCTCGACTTGCAATAAGATCGTATCATTATCACAATCAATAAAAATGTTCTTTACTAGCTGGACATTTCCCGAACTTTCACCTTTCATCCACAGCGCCTGCCGCGATCTGCTCCAGTAAGTTGCCTTACCGGTCGCAAGTGTTGCCTCCCAAGACTTACTATTCATATAAGCCATCATCAATACTTCTTTAGTTTCGGCATCTTGAACGATGGCAGGAACCAAGCCATCACCTTTGGCAAAATCCAGTGTAATCATAATAAACCTTCACCACATACCTTTTCTTATATCCTAAATGAATTGTTGTATTTAAACGATGAGTTACTTTAAATCAAGCAATATTTTTGATCTTGCGGAATCATCCATTTCCAATATCCATTTCCAACTTGCCTAAGCTTTTTTTTCGTGATAAAAATTACTTCAAGATAGATGGTACCAAGTAAGCTTTCAAACATTAAAAGGTTGATTTACCGGGCATAATACCAAGTAAGCTTTCAAAAAAGCATATTTTATTTTTTGAAAGCAACTTGGTATAAATATTTTTAACCAAACTTTTCATCTTTGCCGGAGGTTCGATTATGTCATTACTAATTGGAGGGGTTATCGCCGCTGTTTTAGGATTGGTCAGCTTAATATTTTGGTGGGCTGATTTTATGACTATCATCAGAGGAGCATTTCCGATAAGTTTGCTTTTGGGTGGAGCGCTTGCGGTTTATATCGGCATTGATGAAATACAGGACAAAATCCGCGAAGAAAGATTAAGGAATGAGGAAAAACTGGAAAAAGCCCAAGCGGAAATAGAAGCGATAAAGGCCCAAGCGGAAAAATATAAAGAAGAATTAAATAAATTAAGGGAAACAAAAAAATAGAAACCCTATTTTACTCTCTTCACCCTCAGCATATTAGTTGTCCCTGATACCCACAACGGGTGGCCTACAGTAATAACTATCAAGTCTCCAATTGCTACCTCGCCTGCATCTCTGGCGGACTGAGCGGCCTTTTCAATCATATCGTCGGTATCACGTGGATCTTTGATCAGACGGGGCAGGCAACCCCAGCTAAGCGCCAGACGCCGCACCGTTTTTTCATTAGGTGACAGCGCGATAATCGTCTGCCTAGGATGAAAGCGCGATATGTAGCGTACTGTCCTACCGGACTGCGTATGGGCAACAATAGCTTTGGCTTCCAGGTGGCTTGCCAGAACACATGAGGCGTGAGCAACCGATTCGGAAATATCTTTTCCCGGAATCATTGACAAAAACTTTTCAAAAGGGAAACCGGACTCGGCAACCGTGGCCAGACGGCTCATGTACATCACTGCGTCTGCCGGATAATTCCCTGATGCCGTTTCTTCGGAAAGCATTACTGCGTCTGTTCCATCAAGGACGGCATTGGCAACATCCGTCGCTTCCGCGCGGGTTGGCCGGGGTGAGCTCACCATTGAGCGCAGCATCTGCGTTGCCGTAATGACCGGTTTGCCGCACATATTGGCTTTATGGATCAGGCGTTTCTGAATCAGGGGCACATCTTCCAGCGGTATTTCCACGCCTAAATCGCCACGCGCAACCATGATGCCATCCGATATTTCCATGATGGCATCAATATGATCAAGGGCTTCGTGCTTTTCAATTTTGGCAATGACCGGTGTGTCTTTGCCCTTTGCGGCAATAATGTCTTTGACCATTTTTATATCATCCGCCGTTTTGACAAACGACAGAGCGATAAAATCAACGTCATTTTCCAGGCCGAATAAAAGATCAATACGGTCTTTTTCGGTAAGCGATGATGTCAGGATCGTGCCAGTCGTCAAATTAATTCCCTTGTGTGATGTAAGCATTCCGCCCGTCACAACTTTACAGATAATGTCTGACTTTCCTGTTTCCTCAACAACAAGTTCCATCAAACCATCGGCCAGAAGCAGCCTGTCTCCGAGCTTAACTTCCAGGGGCAAATTTTTATAGGTAAGCGAGACGGCATCTACGCTCCCATCTATGTCACGATTGGTCAGAATAAATTTATGCCCGGGTTCCAGCAGAATGCCTGGATCGGGAATTGTACCGATCCTTATTTTCGGCCCGGCCAGATCAAGAAGGATAGCCACCGGCTTGTTCAGCCTTGCCGATAATTTCCGCAGCAGGATAATCTTTTCCAGATGATCTTTGTGCGAGCCGTGTGAAAAATTAAGCCGGGCAACATTCATTCCATTTTGAATCATCGCCTCCAGCACTTCCTCTTTTTCCGAGGCCGGCCCTATGGTACATACAATCTTAGTTTTTTGCATAATTCCCCTTTAATGTTTATTGATACTTTCGGAATTGATCGCTGTCAATCGATCCCCTAATTTCTTTGTCGCCACCGGAAATTTCCCATCAATTGTTTTGTAAAAAATAACTGTTCTATGTATGGCTGCATGTTAACCTTTATCAAGAGCAATCATTGTCGCCACTGCGCGAAGAATACCGATTAAGGGAAACCTCATGTCCTCAGGAGCTGACGGAAAACCATGATTGGTGATGGTTAGTAGGTGCTTTCACTCCTGCTCCAAACTGGCGTTTGCTGCTCCATGTCTCAAGGTGAGCGCACGCCGGACCACTTCGTTGTACAGCCTCTCCAGCGGTTCGGCCGCTTCAATCCCCTCAAGCTTGGCAACCGCTGCGGCCACTGCCTCGAGCGTTGACATCCCGTCGGGACGATGATGCTTTCTCAGCCTGTCCTTACGGTGGGTGGGCATAGGTAGTGCCAGCTGCGGTATCGATCGCAACACAGGCGTGCGGCTATATAGTCGTCGCGCCTGCCGCCAGGTCGCGTCCATAACTACCACTCGAGCAGGTGGGGTTAGTTCTAACAGATCCGACCGGACGCCGGTACCATCGGGCCATAGCAGGTACGTGCCCGGAGCGCCTAGCGACTCCTCATCGAGAGATGAAAGTCCAATGCGACTTCCACCACCGCAGGATATGATCCGTGAGTTCGGCATAGCCAGCGCCACCAGCCGTCCGGTGTTACTGGTGCTCTTGTCTTCCCGGATATGCCGCAGGATCAGGAACTCAGCCCGCGTTTGCACCGTTGGCAGGATCAAGCAAACGCAGATCTCCTCGCGCAGATAGCAGCGGAGACAGTGGACATTATGATCGCCCGATTTGTTTGTGCGCATTACCTTTTATTTTACTTTCTCTCGCTAATTACCCCATTTTTATCGCGAAGCGGATATCGCAAAAAAGCAATAAATGCAAGTAACGCGCAAATACCGGCGGCAAGAGCAATTCCTTTAAGACCAAATTCTGTCGGTTTATTCTGACCACCCGCATACATAAGCGTTCCCGCCAAGGCAACAGAAAATCCGATTGAAATCTTTTGAAAAATGGACTGAACGCCAAAGTAAATTCCTTCGCGCCTGAAACCGGTTAGTTTTTCATCATAATCTACCACATCGGCAAATAATGCCATCGGAAGCATGAGAAAGCCCGACATAAATATACCGAATATTGCTAAAACACACTGTGTTTCAAACATCGCTGTTCCTATCTGAAATACACCAACTAAAGCCAAAAGCGGCATTGCCACGGCTGAACCACCCAAAACGACAAGAAACGTAATGTATTTTCCAAACCGGTGCGCGCATACATTAAAGACAAAGAAAAAGAGAATATTTGCTGCCAAAATAGGAATCATCAGAAAGATCACTTTATCGTCGGTGATGTGCAAAATGTTTTCCGACCAGAAAGGAATGAGAAGGATAATCATATTTAGCGCAAACCAGTAAAGGGATGTTGCCATAAGAAGATGCACAAACGGTTTATTTTTGAAAGTTGTCCTTGCCCATGAAAAAATATTAAGCAGCCGGAATTTTTCTTTTGAAACCGACTCAGCATTAGATGGTTTCTGTTTTACAAAAATAATTGTGGGCAAAAATGCAATAATAGTCGCTGCAAAAACAACAACACCGATTCCTTTAAAACCGAACGCTTCTTTAACCGGACCCATAGCGCCGAAAACGAGCGTTCCGAGCATAATAAATCCGGCCTGCATTGTTGAAATATTCACACGTTCTTTCAGATCGGTCGTAATTTCAGGTAAAAGAGACATGTACGGGTTTGCAAGTGTTGACCAGAGAATAAAGAAGAGCTGCACCATAACAAAAATATATACACCGTTTATCCAGTGGTACTGGTTTGGAAATGGCGGAACCCAAAGCAGAAATGAGACGAGAGCTACCGGTACAACCGCTCCTATGATAAACGGCATACGTCGCCCCCGTTTAGAACGGAAATTATCGCTGATATATCCTACGAGCGGCTCGGTGATTCCGTCAGTAACCCGCCCCAGAAGAAAGATAAGTGAGAAAAGAAAAGGACTTATGAGCGCCGAATCAAGCGACGGAACATACAGCTTCATAAGCCACTGCGATATTGCAAGGTTTGCAATATTGAGCGCAAACCCTCCCATGGAATAGGCAAATTTTTTACCGAGCGGCAACTGATTCATGGTGAACACCTCGTAGTTTAATTTTTTCTACTAAAACAACATTATCCGGCGCAGAAAGCTCAACTCGCGAAAATGGTTCTGCCGGAAATACAAGCTCCGTTATGGATAAAAGTCCGCAGCAAGCGATACATTCAACCGATGTGCGATCTAAGTAGAGTTCAAATTCAATAGAACCGGACTCTTCCCCTAAAAATGGCGCTGTGTGAACACCAAAAAAATGAGAGCTAAAAACGGATGAACTGGAATATGTTCTGTCTATGGAATAAGTTTTATGTAGCATATCGCATGTTATGCGGACGTTTTCATCTCTATCATTTGAACACACTATATCAAAACGTGCGGCACTATTTTTAACACGCACCGTAAGCACAAATGCGCCGGAATTAAATTTTTCCGGTACAATATATGGTGAACACTTTATGGATAGATTTTCTTCTTCGTAAAAGGGAGTTTCAAAGTGCGAATAAATTTCACGTACAATTTTCTGTACAAGCCTTACCCGACCGGATTTCTGTGACAGTGTTAGTTCACGTGGCAAAGTCATTTCACCGCGAAACGTATCAGCGGGTGTTTTTGCCGCATATTGCCAGTTACTCATCCAGGCAATAAACAAACAGCGTCCGTCATTTCCTGGAACATCTGACCAGGTAACACCCGCATAATTATCTTTTCCATAATCCAGCCAAAGAATGGTATCTGGACTATTATCATTTATAAACCTTGTACCGTCAAAGCTGCCGATAAAATACTGCGTGCCTGATCCGCCGTTTGGCGCTTTTTGTTTTACACTGGCCAAAAGCACCCACTTGATATTCTGAGTATTCCCGTCAACTGCAAGAGGGAAAAGGTCGGGACATTCCCAGACACTTCCGTGCGAACCATCTTTTTTGCCGAAAGAACTTACGTATTTCCAATTTTTAAAATCAGGTGAAGTATAGAACAGGATGCAGTTTCCGGAAGTAAGAACCATAACCCAAGATGCACTTTTCTTG
>JBAXON010000141.1:0-8144 GCA_037133255.1 Deltaproteobacteria bacterium | reverse complement strand
TGATCAGGATGATGGAAAAACCATAGGCTTTTAAAAAAGGGGAGTGTTTAATATTCATATTTTTTCACTCAATTGCGAAATCAAAATAAGTATTCGGATAAGGTTCGTTATTCAGAGTATAGTGCCACCACTCTTTTTCGTAATTTCTAAAACCGTGCTTGGCCATAAGCGATTTGAGAAGAAGCCGGTTAATCTTTTGCTGATGGCCGATGTTTTTGTTTAATGTATGAGATAGTTCATGAAAACAATCAAACCCGGTTCCCATATCGATAGTGTTATCGCGGAAGCGTTTTACCGCTGGCAGGTAACATTCAGTCAATTTTTGACCGGGAATATAGTCCTGCTGTTGGGGAGCAGGGAAGGGGACAATGGTCAGATCGACGGTGCTGCCTCGGCTGTGGCCGGATTTGCTGTCGATATAACCATCTTTAAACAGATTTCGTTTATCCACCGTCGGATAGAATTCTTTTTTCGTTTTGGCGTTATTAATGTCTTTTGCCCAGCGCACAAAGTGGTCAACTGCCCGCTGTGGACGATAACAATCGTAAATCTTTAGCGATAGAGAGAAGGACGCAAGTTCCTTCTGTACCTGAGCAAGCGCATCAGCCGTTTCTCGGGTCAGCAGGCATTTCGATGCCATGTAGCCATCTACCTTTTCCCCTAAAAAGTTATGAGGGCCATAATATCGTATATCGAGAAGTGCTTCGGGAATTACTTTTTGTATATCGACAAAACCTTCCGGTGTATTATCTTTCCCCATAATAATAACAGGCAATGCTTTTGGTTCAAGCCAGGCCATAATCTTAACGATGTCCTCTTCGGAAACTGCGACACAACCTTCAGTTGGTATATTTTTTCCACGCCAGACATGGAAAAAAATAGCGCTGCCATATCCTTTGACTACCTGGTTTGTATTGTATTCTATAACAATACCATATTTATAAAGATTGTCATCACGTCTCATTCTCTCGTATGAAACCGCTTGCGTTTCTGTTTTCTTTACCCAAAGATTGTAATCATCGGCTTTGGGATCATCAATCCAGATATCGTCAACTAAAGCCTGGCGATAGGGCATTTTTGTATTTATGGCATTCTCATAGCCAAAAGTCATTTGCAGCGCAAAGGCACCGGAAGGGGTTTTGCCATCACCTTCTCTCTTTTTGCCTGCCTCGGCAAACCCGTTTTTACCAATTACAGCATCAAATGGCTCAAAAACGGCTTTCCATTCGCTTCCTTTTTTTTCTAAAGCGTAGACTTTTCTCCCCGTAGAAGGCATTGAACTATTACTCATGACTAGAAGTATCTGCGTGGAGTTTTCGATTTTATTTTCATGCGCAGCAAGGCATGTTTTTATATCGTAGTTAGACGCCGAGGCAACACTTGCATATGTAGTTAGTGAAATCATCAGTATTAATAAAGTAAAACGAATAAAAATTATAAAATATTTCATTGTCGTCATTGATAAATCCATTTCTCCCTTTTGATTTAAGTCATTTGTAATATAAACCCGATATGTTTTCAATATATTTAATTTGTGTTCTTTGAATCACGGGTAAGAACCCCAATGCAAGCTTTTGGAAACAGATGCCGCAGCAAGCTGCGGGGTATTAAACCCTCCGCTGCGCGGGATAATTCGACCTGCAAGTTTCAGCACACTGCGTTTCTGAAACTTGGGGCTCATTAACTTACCAATTCCGCTACGCTTGCGGAATTGGAGTTTCACAATAAATTCGACGGGATCAAAAACATCAAGCTTATCAGCGAAATCAATTAATATTTAATTAATATTTAAAGGTTGCTTTTTACTAAATTATGGTTATCTTAATATAAATTAAAAAAAGAGGAGACAATCATGAAATGTAATGTTGGAAAAACGGATAAAATCATTCGTTGGACAATCGGTATTGTAATAGCAGCGGTGGGATTGTATTATCAAAGCTGGTGGGGCTTGCTGGCGATAATCCCGATAGGCACGGCAATAGTAGGTTTTTGCGCACTTTATGTGCCTTTCAAGATTAATACCTGCAAGAAATAGTCGTCTTGATAGGTAATTAGCCTCGAGTTTTATGTTGAGCCGCTTGAATGCCTTTCAACTGATGATGAGTTGTGCGCTTTGAGCTTCCGCGCGGGAATTTTATGTATGGCCTGATTTTCTGATTGATGTTTTTACCTGTGCCGTCATAATTGAGTGTGAGGATCGGAATGCCGGAGTATTCTTCAATCCTGGGTGCCATTGCCTCTGTTATTAGACCAGCACAGCAAAAAGCAGGATTGGTTTGCACAAACAGGGATATGTCCGGGTAATGCCTTATCAGGGATGCAATTTTGAGAAGATTATCAGCGGATTCGCCGCTATGCTGTATTTTCACATCAAAGGCATCATATACCTCTTTGTAATCAAGATCAGTCTCTAATGATGGTTCGTCAAGCAACTCGTTAAATATTTTATAATAGCTTTTTTCCAGTTGATTCACGAGTGCGATAGTTGTCTTAGTGACAATGACATCCATAAATGCACCTTCGAAAAACCATCGACGCATATAAGGATCGGCAATGAGTTTGACGAATTCATTGAATGGTGTTGTGATAACTTGTCCGCCGTATTCTTCTATGCAATGGATCAGATCCTGATTAAACAAATCATTGTCGCGGGCATACATATCGCCGAAAATGGCAACCTTGGGACGTTTGCCCGGCGTAGTTTCAATATTTTTAAAAAGACTGATGACTTTGGCTAGATCATCATCCTTGCTTCTGCCGCCCAGCAGTGTGTTGTAGAGAATATTCAGGGACTGGGCGATAATCTTGTCCGTCATTCCTTTTTCTTTTTCATAAGGCCGAATCTTGCAGCCGATTTTACGCAGCATTCCACCAAACATATAAGCGAAATAAGCTTCGATCGAAGCCTGCATGGAGATATCGCTCATCGAGATGTTACCTACATAGACTTCCACTTTATCCAGGTTTTTACCGTGTGTTTCCATTAGTCCCTTGATGAGCTGAGGATACATTCGAATGTTGCAGGCAATGTGGCTTTCAAATGTCCAGACGGCTGTCTGCGATGGGTCTAGGAGATTTTTTTCAATATAATCAATGTAGCTCTGCGCGATAAGATTGACGGGAAGACATTGCCCTTTGTTGCTGCGCAGGCCGCGTTGAATTATTTTTTCAGTAAGCGACACCATGCGGGCATCAATACCTTCACGGATTAATACGGCCTCCAATAGTTTTGAGGTTAATGGATCGTAGCCGGGAAAGAGCAAAGTTTTGTTTTTTATTTTGGTTACGTTCTCCGAGTTGAGCGGAAGTACGCGGGGTGGCATAGTACGCAGGGCTTTATTTTTATGGTGGTTGCGAAATGAGCGTACGGCAGCCTCAATACGTGTTTCGTACCCGACATTGGAATCATGCTCATCTAGTTCCAGTACCAGATATGGTTTGCAATATTTATCCATAATTCGTTTAAAATATTCAAGAGTGAAAGAATCAGGACTGCATTTAAATGAAGTGATGAAAACGGGATAGAGTCCCGGTGTGCGCGCTGTAAAAAGAGCGGCTTTTAAAATCTTTGCTGAATAATTCCAGTGTAATCTTTGGAGAAGCGGGCCAATTTCTGATAAATCGACTGAATCTGCCGGCAGCATATCCTGATAAAAAGTTTTGATTGTCAGTGTGCTGAAAATATCCGGTATTCCTTTGTTCATGGTGTTTTGAAGAACTGAATAAGGCCTTCCCAGCAGGACTACACGAATATCTTTACTGCCGGGCATTTCACGTTCGTAGATGTTTAATATGCTGTTGCGGCCATCTTTATAAAACGAAAGAGCTGCTTCATACGCATTGTAAATTTCCCAGTAGCTGGCCTTCAAAATAGGTTTGAGCAAGGAGAAGAGTTCGATTCGTGATTGAAAAGAGTGATGATCGATAATCGGCATGATTGCCTTATCCTTCAGATGCAGACTTTTGATTCCGGTAGCCATGGTTACGGCAAACTGCGTATAATAGCAGTAATAGCGGTAAGCGTCTTCTTTCGGTTCCGTTGCTTCCAGATAAACCGGTAGAAAAATATAGTCGCATTTATCCGTAAGGTTTTGTATATGACCGAAAAAGGCATTCAGCGGAGAGCAAAATTCCGCGCCTGCAATCTTTTTGCCTGATTTACTCGCATTCTTGAAGTTATCACTGGTCACTGTTTCTATACCCAGTGTGGTAAAAAAATGTTTCCATAGAGGCATTTCTTCAGCAAGGTAAAGAGCGTTGGGGATTCCTATCTTGACTTGCTTTTTGAATGGAGCTTTCTTTTTAGCTGGCTGAAAAACTTTGTCGCGTTCTTTAATTAATTCATACTGCTTTTTTGCATTTCCCACATAATGTTTCGTATCGTAATCCCGGCCACACAGAAATCCAAAGGCAACGGTTTCTCCCTGAACCATTACTTTGTTTATTTTGCAGTTGTTATGGCAGAGTTCGCAAACTTCATTTTCTATCGGAATCGTTTCTTGATGAAGAGTCAGACCACGGAATGCTGAATCCTTTGCGGCGGTTTCGGCTAGAATCAAGGCGCTGCCCAAGGCTCCGGTTAAGTGACAGAACTTAGAAACGAAGATTGGTTTTTTCAACCGGTGTTCAAAGGCTGCAATCAACGCTTTATTGCGGGCTGTAGCACCCTGAAAGCAAATTCTATTGCCGATATTAGCTTCCAGGGCGACTTTGGTCAGATAGTTTTCGCAAACAGAATGCAGGACACTGGCAAGTACTTCATCTATCGTGTATCCTTCTGTGAGATAATTGTTAATGTCACGTTCCATAAAGACCGTGCAGCGGTCGCTCGAAACCGGTGAGGGGGTATCGATAGCGCGTCCGGCATAATCGTTAAGCGATACCCCGAGCTTTATCGCCTGCTCTTCAATAAAGCTACCTGTTCCTGCGGCACAAACATTGTTCATAACGGAAGAGGTGACCATACCGTTTTGCATTGTGGTGAACTTGGCATCCTGCCCGCCGATTTCGATAATTGTGTCCACACTGCTGTCCAGTTCGAATGCGGCACGGGCATGGGCTGTTATTTCATCGATAACTAAATCCGCGTTGATAATCCGTCCGATAAATTTGCGGCCGGAGCCTGTGGTGCCGACTCCCCGGAAGGTAAACTTGCAATTATGTTTTAAACAAATATCTTCGATTGCTTCAAATATGGCCTGCATAGCTTTAACGGGCTGGCCGGATGTCTGGGTGTAAAGGCCAATTAGTACTTCGTTACTTTCGATAATTAACACGGCTTTAGTGCTGGTAGAACCTATATCAATACCCAGATAGACTTCCTGTTCCTTTTTTAACGGGATGTAAATATCTACCTCAACGTTCGCATGGCCTATTTGTGCAATATAAAGATAACTATCAGCGGTTGTAAATTCAGGATAGCTGGACTGTAAAAGCTGCAAAGGAGGATAACCGTAAACTTTTTCTTTTTGTTCTTTGTTAAAAAGTTCATCCCAATTTTTCAGTTCAAGTTTTTCCGGTTCTGCTTCCTCCAGATAAAGAAGCGCCGCGCCTATCGCACCGTAAAGATGGCTATACTTACCGATAATAGGTTCCGTCTTGAGCAGATTGCGGAAGTGCTTAACAACACCTTGATTCATGGAAACACCGCCTGCAAGTATCAGTGGTGTGCGGATGTTTTGATCAGGCATCAATGTATCAATGACATTTTTTGTCAGGCCTTCGCAAAGGCCATCGCTGATCTGGCCTATAGAATAACCTTCCTGTTGGGCATGGATCAAATCGGTCTTGGCAAAGACGGCGCAGCGGGTGGCAATTTTCGGCGAAGTTTCAAGATTGCAAAAGGCAACATTACTGAGCATTTCAATGCTTTTTAGATTGAGGCGTTTGGCTTGTTGATCCAGAAAGCTGCCCGTTCCGGCTGCGCAAGATGAGTTGGAACGGTAGCGCTCGTAATCCCCCTGATCATTAAAAGTGATGAGGCCGAAATTTTCACCGCCGATAAAAAGAATACTGCCTACTTCACGATGATAATTTTTAACTGCGGCGATAATGGCAATTTGAGTATCATAGCGGTGGGCATTGCTCAACAATTCCGGTCCGGAAAGGGTCATCGCGATACCACCAATGCGGCTTATATCCACATTACTGAGCATCAAGCGCATTGTTTCACTAATTGCGCCACTATGAAACTGGTAGGAAGAGTGAGATATCTCTCCCTTTTTGTCAATGACAACCAGCGAAATGGCTACTGAACCAATATCAATCCCAACTATATGCAGCATGAATTTATTACCTCTTGTATTTTAATGAAAAGAGACAATGCCGTGTTTCAGAGATTTCGTCAACTGGGAATTTAGCAAAGTTTCAGCAAAAAAAACTGCCCTATAATGGTTCAGGTGAGCAATATCTGAATATTTAATCATCGCAGTAGGCGTCAACAAATCTATTCAGATTGTGATTGCTTAATTAAAGTTTATTGATTAGAAAAGATATAATTAAATCATACTAAAGGTGAAAGATGATTGGTCTTCTGGCAAACCGTAATTTTATTTTTCTTCTGGCCGTTGGTTTGGGATTGACTTTCCCACAAATTGCCGGCTGGACAGCACCTATCTCTCTTCCTGCTTTAGCTCTGGCGATGATGCTTGCCGCCTTGAATGTGCCAAATGATTTTTTCCGTACGCCCAAAGTACTAATAAGGCCGGCGCTTGTCGGGATCATAATGACTTATGCGATCCAGGGCGGGTTACTTATACTGATGAGTTCATTAATAATAAGCGATCGGAACTTGTTTATAGGACTTGTTTTGGTTGCTGCCTCACCAACCGCTGTCGCAGTTATTCCATTTACCGGCATTCTCGATGGGAATATGGCCTATTCTCTTGTAGGCACAGTTGCTGCGTATTTGGCAGCGCTGATTATTATGCCACTTGTTTTTCTACTGGTTCTTGGTGTGAACATTGCTCAACCCGGAAAGTTAGTGGTCATCATGCTTGAACTGATCGTCATTCCCCTTATTTTGTCCCGCGTCATCATTTACCTGAGTATTCAGAATTATCTGACCAAATACAGGGGGGTAATTACAGACTGGAGTTTTTTCATCGTGCTCTATACAATTATAGGGTTAAATCGAGACCTTATTTTCAGCAAACCGCAAATGATTATGCCGATAGCCGTTATATTTTTTATCAGCATTTTCTTATTAGGATATTTAATTGAAAAAGCAGGCAGTATATTCAAGTTTGATCAAAACAATACTGTAAGCCTATTGCTCTTAGGAACTCTAAAAAATCAAGGCATTGCCGGCGGACTGGCGATTTCACTATTTTCCCGCGAAACGGCATTTCCGGCAGCCGTATCCAGTATGGTAATGATATTGTTTCTCATCTGGTTGGATATCCGCAAAAAGTGGTTTTATCAAAATAATGCAAATTAATTAAAAATCGTGAGGTGGGAGTTGGATATTATACAGGCTATTATACTTGGTTTGGTTCAGGGATTGGGAGAATTCTTGCCCATATCCAGCTCGGCCCATCTGGTTCTTATTCCCTGGCTCTTTAATTGGGAAGATCCTGGTTTGACGTTTGATATCGCCTTGCATATTGGTACCCTTGTGGCGGTTGCCATTTACTTTTGGAAGGATTGGTTGCAGTTAATTACCAAAGGAGTGACGGATGCCAAAAGCAGGGAAGGGCGGTTGTTTTGGTATTTAGTTTTAGCAACGATTCCCGGAGCAGGAATTGGACTTCTTCTGGAAAAAAAGGCCGAGACAATTTTCCGTAATCCGGTTTTGATTGCAATTATGCTGATTGTGCTGGGTATTGTTTTATACTGGGTAGATCGAAAAAGTGCTAAAAAAATTGAAGCCGAAAATATCAGCCTGAAAACAAGTTTTCTAATCGGGTTGTCTCAGGCACTGGCCATTATTCCAGGGGTATCGCGCTCCGGTATAACCATGACGACAGGATTGTTTCTGGGGTTGACTCGCGAGGGAGCAGCCAGGTTTTCTTTCCTGCTATCAGCGCCGATAATCTTTGGCGCCGCGATTGTTAAATTGCCGTATATAATTGCCAATCCTGCCGTGATTACTACTAACTTTATCGTAGGAATGATTGTTTCTTTTGTTTCTGGTATTGCCAGTA
>JBAXON010000140.1:0-8197 GCA_037133255.1 Deltaproteobacteria bacterium | reverse complement strand
AATTGATTGCGACCAACCGGTCGTACTTTGGCGATTTCGATCCTTTCGGTGATTTTGATCTTTTATTCGGTGCCGCCAAACTGAATCTCAAAATTTGTGAAGTTCCTATCCGTTATCGGGAACGAACTTATGGAACAACTAACATTCAGCGTTGGAAACATGGCTGGCTTCTCCTTCGCATGGTCTGCTTTGCAGCAGGAAAAATCAAGTTTGTCTGAGAGGACCGCTATCCTATGTCATGGCTTACCCATCCCTTGATGAAAGGCCTTAATCTTGATGCTCCAGAAACCACATATCTAAGGCGACAGATCATTCAAGAAAAAAGCTTTCTGCGCCTCGTCTATGAAGAGTGGTATCAGTCCTTGATCACTTCCATACCTGAAGGAAACGGCACCGTTTTGGAGATAGGATCAGGGGCAGGGTTTTTCAAAAACTTCTTACCCAATGCCATTACATCGGAATGTTTTTATCTGTCCGATATCGATTGCGTGATTGATGGCAGCTTCTTGCCCTTTGCGGATGGATCACTCAAAGCAATTGTAATGACAGATGTGTTTCATCATTTGCCCAAGCCTCGATTGTTTCTGGGCGAAGCAGCCCGCTGTCTTCGTCCCGGAGGTGTCGTGGTTATGGTGGAGCCTTGGAAGACATTCTGGTCAAACTTTGTCTATTCCAAATTTCATCATGAACCATTTCAACCGGATGCGCGGGAGTGGGAGTTTGAAAGTGAAGGTCCGCTATCCTGTGCCAATGGTGCCTTGCCCTGGATTGTGTTTTCCCGCGACAGAAAACAATTTGAAAGCGAATTCCCTCAATTGCAAATCCGCAGTATTGAACCAATGATGCCTTTATTATATCTTTTATCAGGCGGGGTATCGCTAATCAGCCTGCAACCCGGCTGGACTTTCAAGATTTGGCGTTTTTTGGAGAGTTTACTTGCGCACTGGATGGATCATTGTGCGATGTTTTCAAAAATCGTGTTGGTGAAGATTGGCTGACCAAAATGGGAGAGAAATACATCGGGGGTTAGTCAAGGCCCCGCCTGTTTTTTTGGCATCAGGATCACCAGCGGTGACTGATCATAAACAACTTGATAATTTATAGACAATAAATAGTAAAGAAGGTTAATCTTTTCTGGATTTACAAGTGCAAAGCTTGGGCATGACAAAAAAAGTTAGGATAAGCTGGATCAGTTCTCAAAATTATTGCCTTTGCCTCGCTATATCTCACTATCTTTATTAATTCGTTATAATGCATATAATTAAGCTTCTTGGCGGTTGTTTGATCCATTTCATCCGTTACGGCGAACCACCCCATTTCCATGCCATGAAAAATATCCCGATCGGCCTCAATTGCAAGAATTGGATAGTGAGTCAAAAGGAGGTCATCAGATGAAGTGTTCTTTTTGAGAAATTTTACGGCTTCGTTGCGTGTATCATTCCATTTATTATCAAAGTATGCGTTAATCGGTGGATAAGTAAGATAGCTATGAGGATTAGATGGCGTTAAATAGATTAACGGGAATATCAATAAGATCGCACAGATATACTTCTTATATTTGAAATCAGACAAAATGATAGTCCCACCCATTACTGCCATGGTAGAAAACAGCATTGAATAAATAAAGTAACTGGATTGGGGAATAAACTGTGAGAAAATACCTGCTATTGCAGCAAGCAAAAGGGCAACTTCAGGTGAGGTAAATTTCTTCTTCAAAATAAAGGCAAGTGGAATGGCAAGGGATAGCATGATAAATACGCTGGGTTGCCCCAAAAAATGCTCAGAAAATATTCTCCGATGGATTGTGGTACTAATATGATATCCGACATTCCAATGAATAAAATTATATGGAGACGCAATGAAAAAAGGGAGTAATATGGTAAGTTCAACAGCAATAAAAATGAAAAAGGTTTTCATTTTCTGCCTGTAATCGTTGCCTTCCAGTATTAAAAACGCCCACAATATCATGATGGCAGGGGCAACGGTGAGACGACAGCCTATAGCGAGGCTGCCGAAAATGGAGAACAAAATAACTTTCTTGTCGTATTTCAATGAAGAACAAAATACTATTCCTGTTACGGTCATAAGGAAATTTGTCAAACCATATGTAGAAAAACAATTCACACCAACCCAAAGAGGGCTGCTTAAAAGAACCCACCCGCATATAAAGCATGCCCATAACCCTCGCCTTTTCAAGACGAAAATCATGCTGAAAAGTATCGCTAAGTATCCCCAGCACATATTAATAACGCGTGATGCCTGCTGCGTGAATCCAAATATGTTTAAGAAGAACCCGTTAATATAGGGCATTATTGGCGCTTGAGCATAGCCGAAATCACGGTAGGGAATTTCACCACTCATTGCTTTCTTGGCAGCCATTATGTAGTAACTTTCATCTATATATAATGTCACATTATTGATGGTGTAATAGGCAATAAATAAAACAGCAATTGTCATCCCGGTAAAAATGGAGATGCCTATTAATCGGTCCCTCATTAAGTTACCGCCGGCCTCAGGAGAGAAAGTTATTTGTTTTGATTTTTTAATTTGTTTATTATTTCGATTATGTTTCATATTTTAATGCTCATTAATAACTAAGAAATCTTTCTATTTTTCTTCTTTTTTGGGATTTTTGCGTCGTCTCTTTTTTTAATGCCAATATCATTTATTTTTTGGTTTTTACCATTGACAATTGAAGTCTTGTTTTTTAGTTTATATCTTTTTGCAGTCCATAGCAAAAGAAGAACAAGCAGAGCAGAGAGGGAGACAGCGGATCCGACAAGAAAACTCATTGGTCGGTACACAACTTCTATCGAGTGTTTACCAGGTGTAAGGGGTATTGCCCGCAGCAGGTAATCAGCTCTGAGTATCGGCACACTTGTGCCATCAACATAAGCCTTCCAACCTGGGTAATATAATTCGCTCAGCAGTAGTATGCCTCCCGAAGGGGCGTCCGCCTTGATTTTCAGGCGGTTTGCCGTATAGTGTTCAATATCCACCCAATCCTGAACTATTGCATCAGTCTGTACAATCTTAGATACCGCGGTTCTTGAGGATTCATCGAGAAGAACTTTTTTCTGCGGATCGAAATCAGGGCTTTTCAGGATTTGAAGGTGGTCGAGATATGACGGGGTAAAGATCATGTCTCTAAGAATCATTGCACGTGGCTGGTAATTCTCTGTTGACATCATTTTATAACCACTCGGGGTTTCTACAATGGCATACTTGAGCCCTAATATCCGCGAACTAAAGGCGATGTTTTGGTTGAAAAGTTCCGGGCTAAATGTGTGGCGAAGCATTTCAGGTTTGGGAGCATCAGCCATATTGTAGATGAAATTAAAATAATCCTTCAGTATTATCGGAGCACTGCCATTAATTCCATAGTATTGGTGTTTCATCCCGCGGGATGGAAAACCATAAAACTCACCCCGGTAACCCGGCACGCTCACTCTATAGAGGGAGGTATCTTTTTGAAACACTTGCTCATACGGCTGCTTCTGGAGCAAGGTATCTGAATTCAGGCGTGGCACACTGTCAGAGTAAACTATATAGACATCCACGAACAATGCTGCAATGATCAGCCATATCACGGGTGTTCGATTCTTCATTAGAAAAGTGAGACTGAGAAGCACCGCTGTCACTGCAAAAATAGAGATGGCGGTAACCACCTCTTTCGAGGCCAGCGGAATCTTAAATGTGACGACTCCGACATACATGCATACGGTTAGTATTATCGTAAATAATATGGAGATGCCGTATCGTCCGAGCTTCATCCCTGATTCGTGCAGATAGTGGATGCCGAATCCGACAAAGATTGACAGGATGAAGTCAAACATCACGACTGCTCTGGCTGGAATCCTGAATGTGGCAATGACGGGAAGGTATTTGTAATAGAGAAAATAAAGCGGAGTAAAACTGCCCAGCATAAATGTCAGGACGATGACAAGAAGGACTCCGTAGCACAGCACGTATTTTCTATTCTGGTTGAAAAGCCCGCCAATTCCGGCGACTACCAGGGCAAGTATCCCCACGTAGCAACCGAACTCCCAGTTAGTATTAAAGGTCGGGGAACTTGCCCTGGGGATAAGAAACGAAAAAAACTGTCCCGGAGAAAAAGACATGAACGTAGCGAAATCATAGGTGTTCTGTGCCCGCTCACTTAAAGCCGCAAGTTCAACGGATGGTAAAATCTGAATAGCACTGACACAAAAAGCCGTAAAAGGGAACAGGATAAAATATCCGCATGTCTTTAACAGAACAACTGGTTGGAAGAGCTTTAAATCAACAAGCAGTCTCAAAAGAAAATACAGGGATGAGAATAGCGCAGTGTAGAAGTTGATATGGGGATCTCCCCCGAGGACCTGCATTGCGAGGACGAGACCTGACATGACGAACCAGCCTTTGCTCTTGGTTAGTAAGGCCTTCTCCATGAAGAAGAAAACCCATGGAATCAGGGCTGCAGAATGTATCAGGGCAATGTGCCCTGCAAAAATACGATCGATAAAGTATCCGTTCAGGCCAAACACGATGGACGAGGCGAGCCCGGCTTTGTGTGATCCGGTGATGAGTCTCACCAAGTATAACATTCCCAGCGATGCAATGAATAGATGTATCAATGTATCAAGAGTAAAAGCCCAGGGCAGTGGTATAAGTACATAAAGAATGGTCGCCGGGTAGAAAACGAACGTGGAGGGATTTGCCAGAAAGGGATGACCGCTGTAATAATAGGGGTTCCATAGAGGAATAACACCAGCGCGGATCGTGTCCTGGATAAACGCAGCGTTCCAGTAGTGAGATCCGTACACATCGATGCCGCCGATGAATGTCCCGGCAGGCGCCCAAAGAATACCTGTGAAGATGAGGATGAGAACTATAAGGATCACACATATCAGAATGATCGACGGTATCTTTTTCGGCATGATTTGGGCCATTACCTACACCTTCACGATTTTTCTGATCTTCTATAGTATTTATTAGAAACAGTCAATATTTCGGAACAATTCATTTGATTGCTTAGACCTTGATAAGTACACCTAAAAAACAGGAGATCAGTTTTTCGTTGAAATCAGATGAATTCCGAATTTAATTGCCTGTTTCAGAACCTTGTTGTTGAAGGATGAATTGGAAAAAACGTAGTTGATCGGGATTTCTTCAACTTTCATTCCGGCTCGATAACAAAGAGCCAGAGCTTCCATGTGGAAATCGAAGGCCTTTGATTTGAGTTTAGTTTTGGCGATAAGTTCACAGGCTCTTTTGCTGTAACGCCTGTATCCGCTGGTACAATCCTTTATTCCGGGACCGGACAGGTCAAAATATGAATCGGTCAGCGCATAGTTCACAACTCTCCTGGCCAAGGCGCTGACAACTTTCCTATAGAAAGGCACATTTTGTGTTTTCCCTCGACTGCCGATGACAACATCAATATTGGGGTTATAATTCAAAAAAGCCGGAAGAGCATCGGGATCATGAGAAAGCCCGGCATCCATGGTGACAGTGAAGTCATAGTTGGTGGTCATGCCAAATAGTAAACCATCCTGAATACCTTTGGGGATGTGTGTAGCCACAGGATGTGTGATGATACTTAGCTTGTTAGAATGCTTGCCCTGGTTGCATTCCGCGTCAATTGCCCTGAGAATATCTGCCGTTTTGTCAAAGCTCCCGTCATCGGTTACTGAAACATCAGCATATTTCAAAGACCGTGTTACAACTTCATAAATCGTTTCTTCTTCATTATGAGCCGGGATGACGACAATATTTTTACTCATTGAAAAATCCTTCGGCCAATTGAATATCCTCATGTGTATTGACGTTTGTATATTTATCGCAGATTATAAAAGCCTTGATCGTCATGGCATCGTCTATGGCGCATTGAATGAGATCGGGAAGTTCCTTCTCGTTTCTCTCATGATGGATAGGAGTATATTGAATATAATCATAGATTTGGTTTCTAAACACACAATGGCCGGTTCCCTGAAACTCATTTAGCGGATGTCTGGGTTTTTCAATCAAGCGATAAATATCATTGTCGGAACCCTGAATAAGCGTATAGGTTTTTTTTATCTGATTTCTGTCGGCCACTTTTACAATGCCACACATGCCAAATATTTCTTTATTCTTTTTGAACTCTTCAATCATGTTTTGATGTTTGGGATTAAAAAGCATTTCATCGCCCAGCATCAGGAATAAATCAGCTCCGTCAATGGATTTTTGTGCGCATTCAATGGCATGGACAAGACCCTTTTGCTCATTCTGGATCACATATTTAATGGGTTTTCCCTTGTAGTTGTTGCCTAAAAAATTGATGATGGTTTCAGCCTTGTATCCGACAACCAGGACAATTTCATCAACACCAACGTTTAGCGCGCAGTCAAGGTTATATTCAATCAGATGTTTTCCTTGAACCTGTGTCATGCATTTGTTTTGCTCTGCGGAAAGTTCGTTGAGCCTGTTTCCTCTGCCTCCGGCCAGAACTAGTGCTTTCATTGGCGTTACCCTTCTTTCGTCGCTAGAATATTGCGGTTGTCCTTAATCCAATCGATCAGCATGGACACGCCTTCTTTGGGAGGAATCTTGGCTTCCCAGCCAAGGTCTTTTTGTGCTTTGGATGTGTCACAGATAAAATAGCGCAAATCGGCATAACGATCCGGTGCAAATTTAACTTCCGGTTTTTTGCCGTTGATTTCCCCGATCAGATCAATGCATTCAATCAAGGATATAGCGGTTTTTAAACCACCGCCTATATTATAGACGCCGGGTTTTCTGGTTTTATAAAAAGCGTCAAAAGCCTCGCAGATGTCAGTTGCGTAAATGATATCGCGAATCTGTTTACCTGTGCCGAATATGGTCAGAGGCCAGTTCAATACACTTCTTATGGCAAAATTAGCGACCCAGCCATGATCTTCGCCACCGAACTGTCTTGTTCCGTAAATTCCGGTTAATCGAAAGCTTGCCGCCTCCAGTTGATAAGTATCCATATAGACCCTGGCATAAATATCACCTGCCGCCTTTGAGCCATGAAGAGGTGAGAGCGCTCCGCCAAGCGTGGGGTATTTTTCATCGATGCCCTGAGGTTCTCTTGTATATCTGGTTTTGCCTTCCTGAAGCTCATCATTGATCTTGTTGCCGTAAATGTGAATCGTGGCACAGCAGGCCACCGGTATCTTCAGCGTACGGGCGGATTCCAGGACATTGAATGTTCCCATGACGTTGGTTGTGATGTCTAGTCGGGGATCCTCCCAGCTGATGGTCATGGCCGGTTGGGCGGCTGTGTGAATGATATAATCACAGCCACTAGCATGATCGAGAAGTTCCTCATAGTTTCTGACATCAGCCTTGACTAATTGAACACCCAATCCTTTTAAAAAATTCCAATTAAAGTCACGAGCCCCTTCTGTGGCAAGGCCGGTTCTTTTGAGTTCATGTTTGGTCATGTTGTCATAAGCAACGACTTCTGCGCCTTTTTTTGCATAAAACTCGCAAACATGCGAACCAAGAAATCCACAGCCACCAGTTACAAAAATCTTCATACTTTCCACCTCATTATATTAAAATATTTACGATAAATTTCCATTGTTAAAAAGCTTTTAAGTTCAATTGGCAAAGGCTTTCAGCGCGGCGATTGTTTGTGAATAATTTTCAGTGCCAAAGACGGAAGCGCCGGTTGCAACGACATCAGCACCTGCCTTGGCAATGCCTGAAACAATTTCTTCATGAAGTATGTTGCCATCATCAGAAAGTATGAAAGTGGTAATTAGTACCATCAAATATTTTGTCCTTTGACAGTTGTAATTATACCAAAGTCTTTTCGCTGTCAATCTGAATAAGGCAGAAGGAAAGAGAAGCTTAAGGGTTAAAGGCTGAAGACCGAAGGTGGAAATGTTTAATGTGGTAGCAGATCGGAGGCGTAATGCCGGCGCATGCCGGTGCGCGGTCATAATCGGTGCCCATATTTGTATTTCCGGTGGTGTTACTATCGGACTCGGTGTTAGTTTCTGTCAGCGTGGCAATTTTGAGGTTGATTTTACCGCCAGAAGTATATAAGGACATAAACAGCTACTTTCGTTTAATTATTAGGCGGATGGTTCCAGAAAATGAATAATAAGAAATGTATATATCTCATTATAGTAATTTTAATAATTTCCTCCTTCATCGCTTTTGGAAGGATTGTCGGCAATGATTTCATTAATTTTGACGATGA
>JBAXON010000139.1:0-8278 GCA_037133255.1 Deltaproteobacteria bacterium | reverse complement strand
GATATATCAATAATGGCTGAAGTAAAGATCGGTAATAGTTTGGTAGGTGACGGGCATCCTTGTTTTATAATTGCGGAGATTGGCATTAACCACAATGGTGATATTGATATTGCCAAGAGATTGATCGACCTGGCTAAATTTTCGGGTTGCGATGCCGTTAAATTTCAAAAACGTACCATCGACGTGGTATATAAGTCGGAAGAATTAGCTGCGCCTCGTGAAAGTCCTTTTGGAAACACAAACGGCGATCTGAAATATGCCCTCGAATTTGAACTTGAAGACTATCAGGAAATAGACCGTTATTGCAGAGAGAAAAAAATCCCCTGGTTTGCCTCATGCTGGGATGAAGGTTCCGTAGATTTTATAGACCAGTTTAATGTGCCATGTTATAAAATAGCATCACCAAGTTTGACAGATGACAATCTCATCCGTTATACCAAGTCTAAAGGGAAACCTATAATCCTATCAACAGGCATGAGCACTGTAGAACAAATTGATCATGCAGTTGAAGTGCTTGGCAAGGATAATCTGTTGATTTTACACGCAACAAGTACTTATCCTGCTCAATATGATGAACTCAATCTAGCGGTTATTCCCGTTATAAAGAAACGCTACGGACTTCCCATCGGATATTCGGGACATGAAACGGGTATCCCGTCATCCATTTCGGTAGTAGCATTGGGTGGCTGTGTGGTAGAGCGGCACATTACTCTGGACAGGGCCATGTGGGGATCTGATCAGGCTGCATCCCTTGGTCCCGGAGGTATCATAAAAATGGTGTCTGGCATTCGTTTAATGGAAATGGCGATGGGGGATGGAATCAAAAAAGTTATTGAACGAGAGAAGCCAATTATAAAAAAACTCCGGCGTAAAGGGTGATTTTGTGGATAAGATTAAAGCAGTCGCGCTGGATGTTGATGGCGTATTGACAGATGGCACCTTTTGGTGGGGTGCCAACGGAGAAGAATACAAACGTTTTTCTTTTGCTGATGTGATGGGTATTTCATTAGGAATCAAAGCCGGGCTCATCTTTGCGTTGATTTCGGGGGAGAACAGCCCCCTTGTTGATCGCTTTGCGGAAAAAATGGGAATCACAGATGTCCACAAGGGTTGCAAAGACAAGGGTATTGCGTTGAATTCATTTGTACAAAAGCACAACATCGCGTTATCTGAAGTCTGTTTTATGGGCGATGATGTGAATGATCTGTCGGCAATAGCCTTGGCCGGTTTCTCTGCCACGCCTGCTAATGCCCATGATAGTGTCAAAGAGAAGGTAATGCTGATAACGAAACATAGCGGTGGTCAAGGCGCTGTACGGGAGTTAGTGGATTTTATTTTGACGAATAAGGGTGAGTGATAAGAAAAATGAAACTTTCAGATTATGTTTTCCAATTTATAGCTAATCAGGGCGTAAAGCATGTGTTTATGTTGCCGGGCGGTGGTGCCATGCACTTGGTGGATTCTCTTGGATCATGTGACAATCTCCAATATATTCCGGTCCTGCACGAACAGGCTGCTGCCATCGCAGCGGAGGCCTATGCCCGAGTGACAAACAATTTGGGAGTTGCACTTGTTACAACAGGACCGGGTGGAACTAATGCCATAACCGGCGTGGCGGGAGCATGGCTGGAATCTACCCCATGCCTTGTAGTCTCCGGGCAGGTGAAACGGGCCGACCTCAAGGGTAGCAGCGGGATACGACAACGAGGACCTCAAGAACTAGACATTGTCAAGATAGTCAAAAATATTACAAAATATGCAATCACCATAATGGACCCGGAAACGATCCGTTACCACTTGGAAAAAGCGGTCTACCTTGCCAAATCCGGCCGTCCTGGTCCCGTCTGGCTTGATATTCCACTGGATGTTCAGGCTGCTCAAATTGATCCAGAAAAACAGAAGGGTTTTGCCGCAAATGACGAATCGTTTGCCACCATACCCCCTTCGCAGGCGCCTAGCAGAGAAGTGGATAAAATATACCAATTGCTAAACGAGGCAGAGCGTCCGGTGTTGTTGGTAGGTAATGGCGTGAGATTGGCCGGAGCCAAGGAAGCGTTACGGGAACTAATTGAGACGCTGAATATACCTGTATTACGAACTTGGGCGGGCGCGGATCTGTTGGCTGATTCGCATCCCCTCTGTTTTGGCAAACCTGGCACAGTGGCGCCCCGTGGCTCAAATTACACCATCCAGAATGCTGATTTGTTACTTGCCATTGGTACGCGCATGGACGCGGCAGTGATTGGTTTTGATGACACACAGTTCGCCCGCG
Source organism: Deltaproteobacteria bacterium (assembly GCA_037133255.1). Lineage (GTDB taxonomy): Bacteria > Desulfobacterota > Syntrophia > Syntrophales > Smithellaceae > FEN-1160. The sequence goes on along the minus strand of JBAXON010000139.1, from coordinate 6,006 downwards.
CGGCACAAAAAATTGTCGTGGATGTAGATCTTGCGGAAATCAAAAAGTTCCACATGAACGTAGAAGTTCCCGTGCATGCAGACGCCGGTGTTTTTATCGGAGAAATGCTGTGTAAAAAGCACGGGTACCAGCCCAGGGACATTTCAAATTGGTTGGGACGTTGCCGCGAATGGAAAGAAAAGTATCCTGTCATTTTGCCGGAATACTGGAAATCTGATAAATATGTTAACACCTACGCATTCGGCGCTACGCTTGCCAAGGAACTGACGGGTGAGGATTTTGTCATACCGGGTAGTTCAGGTGTGTGCATTGACACCTTCTGGCTTTCTTTTGAAATGAAAGAAGGCATGCGCTTTTTCAGCACAGGAGGGTTGGGCGCAATGGGATTTGGCATCCCCGCTGCGATGGGTGGGTGCATTGCGAGCGGCGGAAAACGCATCGTCTGTGTAGACGGGGATGGAGGCTTTCAACTGAACATACAGGAGCTGGAGACAGTCAAACGACTGAACCTTCCTATTAAATATTTTGTTATCAACAATAACGGTTATGCCTCCGTCAGGGAAATGCAACGCAACCATTTCAAGGGACGCTTGGTGGCGTGCGACGCCTCATCGGGACTGACGCTTCCCAGCGTATTAAAACAGGCCGAGGCCTATGGCATTCCTGCTATGCGGCTGGAAAAGCAAGATGGACTGGCGGAAAAGGTAAGAGAAATTCTGGCTACGCCTGGTCCCATGGTATGCGAGGTGATGGTTGACCCGAACCAAACGGTGGGGCCGCGTGTCTCTTCGGTGGTGAAACCGGGCGGACAGATCATTTCACGCCCGCTCGAGGATCTTTGGCCATTCCTCAACCGCGAGGAATTTTATTCCAATATGATTGTTCCCCCGTTGCCAGAATAATAGTTGCTCCGAAAAAGGCGGACACAAATGAGAGCTGGAAGAATCGGAACCATGCAGGGTCGCCTGCTTCCACCACAGGATGGCCAGTTTCAATGCTTTCCTAGGAATAATTGGGAACAGGAATTTTCCAATGCCCAAGCCGCTGGCCTGGAATGCATCGAGTGGATTTACGATGTACATGGTGAGGACGCGAATCCGATTGCCACGGATGCAGGTATTGCAAGAATGCGGGAACTCATTAAGAAATATTCTGTGCAGGTTCTTTCCGTATGTGCGGATTACTTCATGGTGAAAACATTTGTCCGCGTTTCACCAGACGATAGACAAAAACATTTAGAAATGTTGTTATGGTTGCTGGGACGTTGTCCTCTTCTTGGCATCAATCGGATAGTACTTCCCTGCGTGGATAATTCCCGCATTGAAACGGAAGAAGACCGGGTAATCGTCACAGGGATTATTCGACAGGCGCTTCCCGTGGCTGAAGCAAACTGTGTGGAAATCCACTTGGAAACTTCGCTGGAGCCGCGGACATTCGCGGCGTTTCTGGAGCAACTATCGCATCCGATGCTGATGGCTAATTACGATTCTGGTAACAGTTCATCACTTGGTTACCACCCAGCAGAGGAGTTTGCCGCGTATGGAAACCGGGTGGGTAGCGTCCACATTAAGGACCGTATCAAGGGCGGCGGCACCGTGCCACTCGGGAAGGGTGATGCGAATTTTCGGGAATTGTTTGAATGTCTGCGAAAGGTAAATTATGACAGGGACTATATTTTGCAGGTAGCGCGGGAAATGCCGGGCAATGAAGTGACTTGGCTTGGGAATAACAGGAAAATTCTTCTGGAAATGCTGGATGGAAAATTTCCAAAATAACAATTAAGATCGGGATGGGAGAGAAGTGGAATGAAAATTCTCATGGTTGGGTTGGGCGGCATTGGCCAACGCCATCTGCGTAATCTTAATGCTATCTTGGGTGCCGAGGCAGAGTTTCTCGCATACCGCGTGCGCCGCTTGAAACATGTGGTGACGGACACCTTGGAAATTCAATCCGGTGGCAATATCGAAGAAAAATACAACATTCGTTCTTTTTCCGATCTGGATGAAGCGTTGGCGCAGAAACCTGAAGTTGTTTTCATCTGCAACCCCAGTAGCATGCACCTACCCATTGCGATAAAGTCCGCGCAGCAAGGGTGCCACCTTTTCCTGGAAAAACCACTGTCGCATAACATGGACGGCGTGGATGAATTGATCCAGTTGGTCGAAAAAGGCCATTTGGTCGCCATGGTTGGATATCAATTCCGGTTTCATCCGCTGGTGAAACGCGTGCATGCTCTGCTTGCGGAAGGGAAAATTGGTAAAATCATTTCCGTACGTGCGGAAGCGGGCGAATACATGCCAGCATGGCATAAATACGAAGATTACCGCCAAATGTATGCGGCCCGGAAGGATTTGGGCGGTGGCGTGTTGCTATCGCAAATACACGAATTCGACTATCTATACTGGTTTTTTGGTACGCCCGACCGTGTTTTTGCCTCTGGTGGTCATTTGAGCAACTTGGAAATTGATGTGGAAGACACAGCAGAAATACTTATGGAATCCGAAGTGAACGGGCGAGTCATGTCCATTAACGTGCATTTGGATTACATCCAGCGACCCCCCTCACGCAACTTGAAAATCATCGGAGACGCAGGGAAAATCTGCATGGACATGATCGGTCTTTCGCTTCAGGTTTACGATGCATCTGGAGTACAGGTGGATAATATCGTGCTGGATAATTTTCAGCGGAACGACATATTTATAGACCAAACCAAGCACTTTCTCGCCTGTTTGAGGGGTAAGGCAAGACCTCCCGTTACCTTACGGGATGGCGCGCAAAGTCTGAGAATGGCCATTGCCGTCAAACAATCGATGGAAACAGGCACTGTCGTCACGCTCAAACGAAAAATCTAAGCAGGAGACATGAAACATGAAAAATCCTTCGCTATTATTTGACTTGACCGGCCGCGTGGCTATCATCACTGGTGGAATGGGGTTTCTTGGCCAAAAATATGCCGAAACCATTGCCTGCGCCGGCGGAATCGCCGTGATGGTCGATATCCTTATTCCAGGCGCTGCGGAGCAATGTACAGACACATGGAAGAGCCGCTTTGGCGCTAAAGCCTGCGCGCTGAAATGTGATATCACAAAGCTGGAAGAGGTGCACTTATGTCTGGCCGAGGTTCTGAAACGATACGGACATGTGGACATTCTGATAAACAACGCGGCCAACAACCCCAAAATGGAAAACACATCAGAAGTTAACTTTTCTCGCTTGGAACACTTCCCATTGGCACAATGGCAGAGCGATCTTGCTGTAGGGCTGACCGGATCGTTTCTTTGCAGCCAGGTCTTTGGCGCGGAAATGGCGAAGCGCAAAAAAGGCGTGATCGTCAACATTTCCTCAGATTTGGGCGTGATCGCTCCTGATCAACGCATCTATCGTCAGGAAGGGTTACCGGAAGAGCAGCAACCAGCAAAGCCGGTGACGTATTCAGTTGTCAAGCACGGTCTGATCGGCCTGACAAAATACCTCGCAACCTACTGGGCAAACTCGGGGGTCCGCGTAAACGCTTTTTCTCCCGGTGGCGTTTTCAACGGGCAACCGGAGGATTTTGTGGCACGTTTGACCAACCTGATTCCGATGGCACGCATGGCTGATTACGACGAATTACAGGGGGCTATCGTCTTTCTTTGTTCTGATGCTTCCTCTTATATGACTGGGGCTAATCTAATGATAGATGGAGGGCGAACATGCTGGTAAAAAGTATTTGGAATCAGCGCTGTACGCGATCTAAATAAAGCGTCTTTTTAATGAAATGAGCGGGAAAATACATTGAATAAATTTACTGAAAAAGAAAATCTTGAATTGCTTTTAAGTGAACCAATTACTTCTGTTTATCAGCGTGAACAATCTACTTTTGATACGCTGGCTGTTCCTTTTGAAAAATCAATTGTGCTATTTGGTGCGGGTGGCTTGGGCAAAAAGACATTGGCTGGTTTGCGTAGCATGAGAATAGAACCATTGGCCTTTGCTGATAATAACCCGGCATTATGGGGCAAAGATATCGATGGTGTAAAAGTATTGCCACTAAAGGATGCAGCCGAGAAATATGGTCAGAGCGCGGTCTTTGTCATCACTATTTGGAAAGGTGAAGCGGTAGACACAATGGCCGCACGCCAACAGCAATTAAAAGTATTAAACTGCGATAAAATTATTCCTTTCAGCTACCTATACTGGAAATACGGTGACATTTTTCTCCCACACTACGCTTTTGATATGCCTCATAAGGTATTCGAGCAAGCCGAAATTGCAATGAAAACATTCTCCTTATGGGCTGACGACGCATCGCGACATGAATACATCGCACAACTTAAGTGGCGCATATTTAGCGACTTTGATGGATTACCAGCACCTGTGAAACATGAGATATATTTCCCAAACGACCTCTTCACAATATCGCCAGATGAGGTTTTTGTTGATTGTGGTGCATACGATGGAGATACAATCAGGAATCTTTTACAAACCCAAAGATCATTTGTGGGAAATATCATCGCTTTTGAACCGGATCCTCTCAACTTTCAGAAACTTGAACAATATACACTAGCTGCCCCCCCGGGTATCAAAGAAAAACTAAACATATATCCGTTTGCAATTGGTGACAAAAATTCAAAGGTCCGATTTGAAGCGGCTGGAACTGAAGCGTCATTTGTAGGTTTAGGTGATTTTGAAGTAGATTGTGTGACTTTAGATGAAATCCTGGCCGTCCGTAAACCAACGTTTATAAAAATGGATATAGAAGGTTCTGAATTAGATGCTTTGATTGGAGCGCAAAACACTATAAAAAATAATCTTCCCATTTTAGCAATATGTTCTTATCATCGCCATGACCATTTATGGCGAATACCATCCACCATAAACTCGTATTCAGATCAATATCGATTTTTCCTGCGTCCACATCTTCTTGAAGTTTGGGATCTGGTTTGCTATGCAATTCCTGTAAATCGATTAAGCGTCAAGGAATAAACTTATGGCAGAAACCTCATCTCAATATCAATATTCAGAACGTCTTTGCGCGGTATGTAGTTGCGCTAATAGCAGGTTGCTATTCCGGCAGAATTTCGCGAGGCTATCTGATGAGAATAGTCTTTTGTCAGGTTACAACGTAGTTGTTTGTGACCAGTGTGGTTTTTGTTTTGCAAACAATATTCCCGGCCAGAATATTTTCGATGCTTATTATCGGGATATGTCAAAATACGAAAAGGCTGAACGCGGTGGGCATGATACCCCATATGATCAAGCGCGTTATCAGGTGATGGCAGATGTAATCCTGGGATTCTTAACTTCGGCACAAATGCAAATTTTTGAAATTGGATGTGCAAATGGTCAATTGCTGGCATTGCTCAAAAAAAATGGGTATGAAAATGTTTTAGGGATAGACCCATCTCTTGTCTGTGCCAAAATTGCTATGCAACGATTTGGGATACAGGTGAATACAGGCACCTTCTCCAACCTTGATCTTCCGGAAGGTTTTGCAGATGTGACTATCCTCACCGGTGTGCTGGAGCATGTAAGGGATCTCGATCAGGCGCTTGATAAAATAGCATTCCATACCAAAAAGGGTGGCCGTGTTTTTATCTCCGTGCCCAATGCTTCCCGTTATGCGGAAGGCGAAGATGCACCATTTCAAGAATTCAGCATGGAACACATCAATTTCTTCGGACCAGGCTCGTTATCCAATCTTATGGCAACCCGGGGGTTTGTTCCCATCGCGATGATCGAAGACATGCTGACAGTGAATCTTCGGACAAAAACGCCGGTTGTGCATGGCATCTTTGGTAAGCCGGATGAGGAATCCTCCCCGCCTTTCCAAATAATCAAGGATACAAAAACAATTGGTGGGCTGAAAACTTATGTTGCGCAGTGTCGTAGCGAAGATGAAAGAATTCAGAACATTGTTGCCGGTCTGGTTCAGGAGAAAAAGCCCCTGCTGGTATGGGGCGTTGGGACCCACCCTTCCGATTGGAAAGGCCAAGTTGAATTGAACGCCACATTTGTTTCCGCCGA
>JBAXON010000138.1:0-8305 GCA_037133255.1 Deltaproteobacteria bacterium | reverse complement strand
ATTGAAAAAGCGGCGAAGCTTGAGCTTTGCATTGCCCTGCAAACACCATTTTTGTATTGGCAGCAGGAACCGATGGAATATCTGCAAAAGATTTTAGGTGATCGGGTTAAGAACCTGATTCCCTTAAAGAGTATGCTTGAGGCAGGTTTGGTTATTGCCAGTGGTTCTGACGCGCCGTGCACTTTGCCTGATCCCATCGCGTCAATTTACGCCGCCTGCAATCATCCTAATCCGCAGGAGTCTGTTTCTGTGCTGGATGCCTTGCGGATGCATACCTCGACCTGCGCCAGGCTTTCCTTTGATGAAAACAAGCGAGGGAGTCTGTCCGATGGCAAACTGGCTGATTTTGTCGTGCTGGATAAAAATCCCCTGCAGATACCGGTGGCGAAGTTAAACGAGCTGAAGGTAGAAGCTCTTTATCTGAAAGGCGAGAAATATGCAGGACAGGAGAATCGTGGCAGTGCCGGACTATTTCTGGATTCCCTGAAAAATGCATATCCATCGTAGTGAAGTTGGTATTATACACAAAAAAAGCTCCTCCCGTTATGGGAGGAGCTTCTAAATGTTAAATGAAACTCAAATTTTACAGCTTACGGACATTTTCCGCAGCCGGACCTTTGGCGCCCTTAACAACATCGAAACTTACCCGCTCTCCCTCGGCAAGTGATTTGAAACCCTCTGCCTGAATTGCTGAATGATGTACGAAAACATCCTGTCCGCCATCCTCCTCGATGAAACCGAACCCCTTTGAATCATTAAACCATTTTACTTTTCCTTCTGACATTTTTAGCACTCCTTTGTGTTGTGTTCCCCCACGGGGAACAGTTTGAATTTTTACTTGTATTAATAATAACTGATAATTTATAGAATTGCAAGGAAAATCAGCAGGGAAATTAGGTGAAGTTAATCAAGGTACTCTCTGGTCGTCTCAGCATAAAATACCAGCCGCAATCAGACAAACACCGATGGCAATCCCGCCTTTTACCCGAAGGCAATTTCATCCCTCTTCCCAGGAAAGAATCAGACGCAGACCGATTGTGGAAAAAAACGTAAGGGATTAGATTGCTCTCGAACATGAAGGAAAAAGTAAATGGAGACAGGCGTCTCCTAAAATGACATTAAATAAGGAGTGAGATGATGAAAGACAACAAGGAACAAAAATGTACGGTTTGCGGGAAAGAACAGGCGAAAACGGAATGTGACAATTGCGGAACAGCAATATGCGGAGATTGCTGCAAGCTAGAGATTTGGGGTAGTGGTGCTGAAGATCTGAGCGCCCGCTATTTCTGTCCTACCTGTAAAGAAGATCCGGATGTCAATCCATGGGGAGCTCATGGCAATGTGGTTGACAAGGCAGCAGTTACACAAAAGGCGGAAGTAAAAAAAGTCCTGGTTGCTCCAAGCAAGCGTTTAACAGTTAAGAAGGAAAAGACAAGAAGTACCGGATACGAAAATTATAGAAATCCGCATCAGCCCGCAGAAACTGGCATAAGGGCGGCTGCCGCCAAATAACAGGCAGATGATACCAAGTAAGCTTTCAAAAAATCATATTTAGTGAGACCCCAGTTTCAGAATCTGAAACTGGTTGGCCGAACTATCCAGCACAGTACCATGAAGGGTATCTGCGACGGGGTTTTGAAAGCAACTTGGTCTAAATAAATATTTTAGCGCATCACGAAATAAAGATTGCACAGGGACAAGGGAAACATATCGTCCCATTGGCATCAGGTTGATATCCGGCGCATCGCAGGCCGGACGCAAACCCTGATGGAATGGTCGAACATGGCACTCCCTGAACGTTCCTCAGGTGCAAAAGGAGTCAAAATAATGGACGGAATCAAGAAAATTGCGGTTATCGGAACCGGTGTAATAGGCTCAGCATGGGTTTCTCTTTTTGCCCAGAAGGGGTACGAAGTGACCGGTTATTCGAGAAGACCAGAAACCAGAGACAAAGGATACCGGCAGGTCTGTTCCAATCTCGAATTTTTTGTCGGGAAAGGGATACTAACCGCTGACGACCGTGATAAGGCTCTGGAGCGAGTCAAATTCGTTCCGGAAATCGCCGCTGCAGTCAGCGATGCAGATTTCATTGAAGAGTGTTCCGGTGAAACCTACGCAATCAAAAAACCCATCTTTGAAGAAATGGACCGCTTTGCGCCGCCGACATCCATCATTGGAAGCAGTTCCTCCGGCTTGATGATGACGGAAATTCAGCAGGCAGTTGTGCACAAGGATCGCTGTGTTATTACCCATCCCTGGAATCCACCCCACCTCATTCCTCTTATCGAAATTGTCCCCGGCAAATACACATCACAGGCGACCGTAGATACGAGCATCAAATTCATGGAACATCTGGGAAAAATTCCGGTACTTGTAAAAAAGGAAGTTCCCGGATTCATTGGTAACCGCTTGGCCGTTGCCCTCTGGCGTGAGGCAATCGATCTGGTGGAAAACGGTGTAGCCAGCGTCGAAGACGTGGATAAGGCGCTTTATGCCGGTCCCGGTCTGCGGTATGCGCTCATGGGATCCCATATGATCTACCATCTTGGAGGCGGCGAGGATGGTGGTGTGGGCCACTTCATCGACGGTATTGGCAATACAACATTCAAGGCTATATGGGAAGAGCTCACCACCTGGAACTACATCACGGAACCCATGAAGGAAAAACTCATTGACGGTATCGCGGAGGAAATGAAAGGACGTAGCTTCCGGGATTGTGTGCAATGGCGTGATGAGAAGCTTTTCGAACTGATCAAACTCATTTATGGAGGTAAATAAGTATGTCCGGCAAGATTATGAGCGTCCAGGACGCATTAGGGTTGATCAAGGACGGCGATACGGTGGCAGTCGGCGGTTTTGTGGGCAATGCCCATCCTGAAGAGCTGACATCGGAGCTGGAAAAACTATTTCTCAGCACTGGTAGTCCCAGAAATCTCACCATTGTCGGGGCAGCAGGGCAGGGGGATGGCAAGGAGAAAGGACTCAACCATCTGGCCCATGAAGGCCTGATCAAGCGGGTTATCGAGGGATACTGGAACCTGGCCCCCAAACTTGGCCGAATGGCTCTGGAAAACAAAATTGAGGCTTACAACTTTCCCCAGGGTGCCATTTCGTGTCTGTTTCGTGAGATCGCGGGTGGTCGTCCCGGTTTTATTACTCATACAGGGCTCAAGACATTTGCTGATCCACGTTTTGACGGCGGAAAGGTGAATGCGCGAACAACGGAAGATCTGGTGGAACTCATACAAATAGGCGGCAAGGAACGGCTTTTTTACAAGGCATTTCCAATTAATGCAGCCCTGGTGCGAGGCACAACCGCTGATTTGCAGGGAAATATCCGTATGGAAAAGGAGAGCGCGTCGCTGGAAATGATGTCTATGGCGCAGGCCGCCAAGAATTCCGGAGGCATCGTCATTGCTCAAGTGGAACGAATTTCCGAAAACGGACGGTTTCGTCCCATGGATGTAAGGATTCCCGGAATTTTTGTTGATGCCGTCGTTATCGCCAAACCGGAAAATCACTGGCAGACATTTCTGGAAGCCTACAATCCGGCCTACTGTGGAGAAGTGTACGTGCCTTCATCACAAATAGAACCAATGGCCTTCACAACGCGGAAAATTATCAGCCGTCGGGCAGCCATGGAGCTTGTTCCCCAGGCCATCGTCAATCTGGGCATCGGCATGGCCGACGGTATTGCCGCTGTGGCCTCTGAGGAAAACATGAATGATCTCTTTACTCTCACTGTGGAATCCGGGCCTATAGGCGGCATACCGGCTATGGGACTCAGTTTCGGTGCAGCATCGAATCCGCAGGCCATTATTGACGAACCATACATGTTTGATTTCTATGACGGAGGCGGTCTGGATATGGCCTTTTTGGGCATGGCTCAGGCCGACCAAAAAGGCAATCTGAATGTCAGCCGCTTCGGCACTAGACTGGCCGGTTGCGGCGGATTTATCAATATTACCCAGAATGCCAAGACGGTTATCTTTATCGGCACATTAACCGTTGGCGCGGAGGTAGTCGTGAAAAACGGACAAATGAACATTGTCCGCGAAGGCCGCGATAAAAAACTTATTGAATCAGTGGAGCAAATCACCTTCAGTGGAGATTACGCCCGTGAAAGGGGCCAGCGGGTATTGTACATTACGGAGCGTGCCGTATTTGAACTCCGCAAAGAAGGCATGACCCTCATTGAGACAGCGCCCGGGCTTGATCTGGAAAAAGACATTCTTGACCAGATGGGTTTTAAGCCCCGCATCGCGACCGATCTGCGGCTCATGGATTCGAGGATTTTTCTTGAGGGACCGATGGGAATCCGGGATGAAATAGCGGGCAGAAAAAAACAACATCTTTCATAAGGAGATTGAAAAATGATTGCGGATAAAGCAGTGCAAAGCGAGGGACCTCTGTTTACCAATCCTGACCCGGATGATGCGCGGAAATACTTCCGCTTAAAGTCACGGACGAAGGAAGGCAAGCTCATGAGCCTGAAAGAAGCCGTAAAACGTTTCGTAAAAGACGGAGACTATCTGGCAATAGGTGGATTTGGCACCAATCGCACGCCGATTGCGGCCTGTCAGGAAATTGTACGACAGGGAAGGAAAAATATGGGATTTGCAGGACATACATCAACCCACGATTTCCAGATTCTGGCAGCAGGCGAGGTCTTTAACCGTGTGGATATTGCCTATATCATTGGTCTGGAGGCACGCGGCATGAGCCCATGCGCCAGGGCTTACATGGAAAGCGGACGAGTTGAAATTTGTGAATGGTCCAACTTCAGTCTGGCGGCGCGTCTCAAGGCGGCGGCCATGGGGATACCGTTTTTGCCGACACGCAATATGCTGGGCACCGATACATTTAAATATTCAGCGGGCAAAACTATGGTATGTCCGTTCACAGACAAGACACTGGCGTTGCAACCGGCGCTGTACCCCGATGTGTCAGTCATTCACGTTCATGAGGCGGACATAACCGGAAACTGCCGGATCCGGGGAATTGTGATTTCAGATGATGATCTGGCACGGGCAAGCAAGAAGCTGATTATCACTACGGAACGGCTTATCCACAATGACGAGATTCGGAGCGATCCGGCCAGAACGGTTATTCCCTATTATCTGGTGGACGCGGTGTGCGAAGTCCCTTACGGGGCCTATCCCACAGGAATGCCTTATGAGTATTATTCAGATGAAAAGCACCTGAGGCAGTGGCTGACAGTGCAGAAAGATCCAACCGCCTTCACATCATTTATGAAGCGCAACATTTATGATTGTCCCGATCATGCGGCCTACATTGAACTTGCCGGCGGCATTGACAGGATTCAGGAGTTGAGAGCCAAGGAATTACTGCTCCATAAGGAGGAGACCAATGCAAAATTATAATATAATGGAGTTGATGATATGTGTCGCGGCACGCGAACTTGGCAACGGCCGCACAGCCGGAATTGGTACGGGAGCGCCCTGCGCCGCAGCTTTGCTTGCCCAGAAAACCCTTGCCCCTCATCTGGTAATTATGTTCGAATCAGGTGGGATTGACCCAATACTGCCGGAAATACCCGTTTCCGTCGGCGATTCCCGCACGTTCCATCGGGCTGTCATGGCCGGCACTATGTTTGAGATCATGCAGACATGCAGCCGTGGAATGGTTGACTACGCGATTCTGGGCGGTGCCCAGATCGATATGTACGGGAATATCAACTCCACTATGCTGGGGAAAAATTACCTCAATCCTGACGTTCGGTTGCCGGGCAGCGGTGGCGCAAACGATTTTGCTTCCCTGTGCTGGCGTACGATCATCATGTCGGTTCAGGAAAAAAAGCGGCTGGTCAGCAAACTGGATTTTATCACCGCGCCGGGATGGCTGGAAGGTGGAGAATCAAGGGCGCAATCGGGATTGCCACTGGACACCGGACCTTATCGGGTCATTACCAATATGGCCGTTATGGATTTCGAGCCGGAAAGTAAATGGATGAGGGTGATCTCGATTAACCCTGGCTATACGTTTGACGACATTCAGAGCAACTGCGAATTCGAATTGCTCAAGGCCCCCAGGATATTTACCACCAAGCCGCCGACGGCCTTGGAACTGAGAGTTCTGCGGGATGAAATTGATCCGAACCGTCAAATTATCGGTCGCTGAGTTGCCGATCACTCCACGAGTTTGTTCTGTACCGCGTACAGGGTAATTTCCGCGTTGTTTTTCATCTTCATTTTTTCCAAAACGTGGGAGCGGTAGGTGCTGATTGTCTTCACGCTCAGGTTCAGGCTTCCGGCTATTTCCGAAACGGTCTTGCCTGAAGCAATCATCCGCATGACCTGATGTTCGCGATTGGACAGGGTTTCATGTGGTGATTTTGTCATGTCCGCGTCCAGATAGGATGCCAGCTTTTCGGCCAGCGACGCGCTGATATAGCGCCCGCCTTGAGATATTTTCCGAATGGCTGAAATGAGTTCATGAGGAGCACTTGCTTTTGTCAGATAGCCCGATGCCCCTGCCCTCAGTGCCCTGATGGCGTATTGCTCTTCAGGGTAAATGCTGAGAATAAGAACGGGAAGTTTGGGATAGTCCGTCTTCAAATCCCCGAGAATTTCCAGACCGTTTTTACCGGGCATGGAAATATCCAAGAGCACGACATCATATTTTTTCTTTTTTAGGTGTTCGAGAACCTCTTGGCCGTTTCCCGCTTCATCCGCGACAATCAGATCCGGTGTTTCCGAAAGAACCTGTTTGAAGCCGGCGCGGACAATGGGATGGTCATCGGCAATTAAAATTCTGATCTTTTTTTCCGTCATGGCATTTCTCCTGTCTTTGTCAGAGGGATGCTGATTGTCAGGGTAGTACCCTTACCAAGTTTTCCGACGATGGCTTCTTTCCCGCCCCAATGGTAGACACGTTCCTTAATGCCCAGCAGACCGAACGAATCCGGTTTCCTCAACTGCTCATCGGCGATGCCCTTTCCGTTATCCTTGACCATAAACTCGAGGTGCTTATCCGTTGCCTTCAGGCGAACGGTCACTTTTGTGGCTTTGGCGTGACGCTGCACGTTTGTCAGTGTTTCCTGAAAAATGCGAAATATGGTCGTGGTCAGATCAGGCTCGATAACCATATCTTCCGGATTGAAGGATACGTTACACGCTATGCCTGTCCGCCGGGAAAACTCTTCAGCCTGCCAGGAGATGGCGGCCGTCAGGCCAAGATGATCGAGCATGCCGGGACGCAATCCCATATAAATCCGTTTAACTGTCTGCATGGTCAGTTCGACAAGGGAAGACATGCTTTCTGCCCTTTCCGAAAGTGTCTTCTGTCCCTCGGGTATCTTGTTTTTCAGCAGGACGATATCAGTATTGAGCGCCGTCAAGAGCTGCCCCAACTCATCGTGAAGCTCACGGGCGATGCGGGTTCTTTCCTTCTCGCGGATTGATTGAAGGTGAGCTGATAATTGGCGTAGCTGATGCCGGGATAGTTCCAGTTCGCTTGCTGCCCGCTTCCTGTCCGTAATATTTTCGTAGGTGATGACCACCCGCCTCTCTTTCAATTGTTTGCCGATTCGGGCGGCGCTGATCATGCACTCGATTTCCGTACCGTCCTTGCGCAGGCACGGGAACTCCATGCTGGCGATGGAATGTTTCTCTAAAATGGAATAAAGCTGGCCCGCTATTCTTACATAGTCCTTTTCCGTCCGATATAAAAGACGTGTGGTCTGGCCGATCAGTTCATCGGATGTCCAGCCAAATACAGCCTTCACGCCATTGTTGACAAATATAATCCGTCGATCCTGAAGGCCGATAACTGCGTGAGGTATGGCCTCCAGAATAGACGCCTCCAGGGCTTCCATTTCGGCTACCTTGTTGCGCGCCTGGATCAACTCTGTATTGTTTTTGGTAAGGGATTGCTTTTTCACGGCCTTATTAAACTCTCTCCTCGATTATTGTCCTGATCGGCTTGGCGCTGATTAATGAGCATAATATTTGCACCAAAAGGCGTATCCGTCAACTGCTGCACTTCATCAACAAACTTTTTTACCTCATCCAGATTGTTAAAGCCTTACGTTTTAAGACAGTATAACAAATGTAAAGCGCAGGCAATTAATTTTTTAAAAAAAGGTGTTGACAAAATCAAGTCGGGTATGTTTTTTCAAACGCAAATACCTAAAAAAATATAAGGAGTCCATATCGGCATGAAAAAAAAGATATTACTTGCAATCGTCGCCCTACTTGTAATTTTTTTCATTTCGTTGCCCATTACACGTTATCGGCTGGGAGAAAAAATTAACCCTTTAAATCTCCCTCCCTCCTTTGCAGAT